>JAJCYO010000053.1 GCA_029262875.1 Flavobacteriales bacterium | reverse complement strand
GTTAAATAAGAACATATTACGAATACCTAATCCAACAATGCTAATTAATACCATAGCATTACAGGAAGCACAAAGTTCAACCGCAATAGAAAACATCTTTACAACCGAGGACGAGCTGTATAAAGCCGTTTCAGACACTATTAAAGAGCAAGTAGCAAATCCTTCAACCAAAGAGGTTTTAAGGTATAGAGAAGCGTTATGGGAAGGTTTTCAGAACCTAAAGGATAAAGGAAATTTAGATGAAGAAGTAATTATTAGCGTTTTTCAAAAAATAAAAGACACTACGCAAGGAATTAGACCTCCACACTCACAAGTTGTGATAAAAAGAGGTCAAAGCGAATTCCGACCTGGAGAGGTAATTTATACTCCCCCACGAGGAGAAGGAATTATTGAAAAGAAATTAGATAACCTAATTGATTTTTTGAATAATGACAAAACAATAGACCCATTATTAAAAATGGCAATAGCTCATTACCAATTTGAGGCTATACACCCTTTTTCGGATGGAAATGGTAGAACAGGCAGAGTTATTAATCTACTTTATTTAGTTAGTCAAGGTTTAATTTCTCATCCTGTATTGTATTTGAGTAAATACATTATCGAAAATAAAGATGATTACTACTACGCACTATCTGCTGTTACACAACGACAAGATTGGAAATTATGGATAGAGTATATGTTAAATGCTGTTCTATATACTTCTCAACAAACAAATCAGGTAATAGATGAAATTTTAGAACAAATGGAGGCTACATTTAAATCTATAAAACCTAAACTAAAATGGTATTCTATAGAGCTAAATCAGATGTTATTTTCCCAACCATACATTAAACAAAAAATTATTGGAGAAATAACAGGAGTGAAAAGTAGAACTACCCTATCAAAATACATCAAAGAACTAATTAATCTAGGTGTCCTCTCTTCAAAAGAAGATGGTAGAGAAGTATTCTACATCAATAACGATTTACTTAGGATTTTGCAGAAGTAATAGATATTACGAATATATCCGACTCATTTACACATTTACTATTGCCTTTCAATAAGTCATTTTTTTTAAACTAATTATGTAAAATAATTTAATATAGTGTTTGGCTGATAATCGTAATCATCTAAAATCTTATCACAAGATTTACTTATTTTATTTTTACTTGAATTCTTAATATTCGTAAGAACATTGTTTGTATTTTCCACACTTACAATACGTTTAAAAAGTATTTCATTTCTAATATGAAGCACTACCATTAACAATTTATCAGTAAAGCCCCTTGGTATTTTCCCTTTATTTATTTTATATGAATCTAAAATCAACATTTTTAACAAATGAGAACTGATAGGTATATCAAAATTCCTTTTCCATGTTTTAAACGCTATATGGATTTTTTGTTGTACTGGACTTAGGGTAATCCTCTTTAAACTAATTATATCAGTTTTAGTATATGAATCTCTTTTAAATAAAGAATGATTATTTACAAACAAGTAACCTTCGGTTTTAGCACCTCTTTCTTTACTTAATTTATAAGGAACAATATCAATTTTAAAATCTTCTCCATCTATTTCAAACAACAATCCTATTGATTTCTTTTGAGCTCTTATTTTAATTAAATCAGGATCATTAAATGTATTATCCATAAAACAATATAACTCATTATACATAACAGCTGTTGACGAATAACTTCTTGGTGCGAACGGTACACTTATATCAATATCATAATCTTTAGCTAATGCTGTATTATCCTCCGTAGAACCAATCCTAACAATATGACCACCTAGTTTATTCTGAAAGTTAGTGTTTATCAAATTCGTAATATTTTCTGCCTTTTCTGAAAGTTTCAGATATGTTCCATTTTGTTTATTAAGCTTCATTTTATGAACCGCTACACTCAAAATAGAATTCGTGTTTAATGGCTCTTCTAAAGTGTTACTTATATCTTTCACCCCACCAATTAAAGCTCCTGTTCCTCCTCCAATTAAAGCACCTTTTCCACTTGAAATTAAAAGCTCTTCCCAATTAAATTTTAAGTTGGGATTTTCATTCATTTTAATTAACTGATCAAATAAGTTAAACAAAAGGAAGCCTGCCCCTCCAATCGCTGCACCCTTCCCTGCATATTCTAAAGTTTTACTCATATCGTTTATTTATAGTTCTTTTTTACTTTGATTTTAGATGCTTTAAATATTGCATCATGTCTATTGGTCGTACTGTTCCTAATTTCTGTAACTTATTAAAAAGATTTGTAAAAAAGAATATTAGACTTTCTTCTGGATCACTATAATGGATATCATCACCATCAACAATAAACGATCTGTCATTCAACACACAACCAAAGTCTAAAACTCCCTTCCCAGACAGATTTGAGATAACTGAGCTAAAACTTTTTGAATCTTTTATAGTATCAGCCCAAGTATTTTCTAAGGTAATAACACCTGCTAAAATTTCAAATAAAGGAGGGGGCGTATAACTTTCTCCTCGATCTACAACTGGAGCAACAGTTCTAAATAACTCACGAACAGATTTAGCCTTATCAGAGGCATATTCTATCTGTCCTTTACTTATGTCTTGCTTACACTCTATAACAGCATATACACTCTCAGCAGGAATCTTTTTAATTCCTTCTTGAAACCACACAAATGGAGAATACTGTTGATCGTAAATTACAATATCTATTGCATCACTTTCAAAGCCTTCACTACTAACTACTATTGCACGATCAACATTATACCTATTGGGTAAATAATTCCTTAACCATTCTGCCCAAGCCCCTTCACTTGCATCACCAGTAGTTGGTGCATGATTAATTGTGTGTTTCCTTATTTTTTCCAAATTCGTAATCATCTCCTTTTGTTGATCTAAAAAGAGTTCTCTAACATCAATCTTTTTCATCTATGTCAATTTTTAATTCTTTTATCTTTTCAAGAATGTATTCACGTCCTGATTTCATTATTCTATTCCACTTTTCAAGATGGCATTTTTTGAATTTTTTCCCACTACCACAATTGCACCGTTCGTTTCTGCTTTGCCATTTTGAAAAGATAATACTTTCTAATTCGCTAATGATTAAACTCCTATTCTTTACTTCTAAAACTGATTCATAAAATTCCCATACACCATTACTCCCATGGGCATATTCACCATCTGGATAAGCCTCATTGATTTCTCGAAAAGTTTCTCTAGCTAAATGAGGGACGAGTACTTTATCTAAAAAATATTTGAATCGAATTCCATTTTTAACTATTGCTTTTTCTTCTGGTTCAACAGCTAAACATAATGTTTGGTCAGGATTTACATGCCTAAAGTCTTTTCTAGGTATCTTTTTACTAGTCTCAATTACTTTTGGAAAACATCTAGGGTAGATATCAGGAAAACGTATAGAAACATTATATCTATCAAATTCACCCTGCTCAGGATGAAGTAAGGGAATCCATCCAATCACTCTTACAAACCCTTCTTCCTCTACACGTTTAAGTAATGGATAAGACAAAAGTGCCTGATCAATATCTTTAATTACTTTATTCATTAACAATTACACCATGGTTTTTGAATTACACCTGATCTAGCCACATCTAATGCAGCAGCTTTTTTATCATCATCATTTGTATCAAACTCATCATTTACAGAAAAATAGATCTTCAAATTATCTGCATTTTCTTCAATATGGTCTAACATAAACTCCATATCATACGATAAATTATTTTTCTCTGAATCTGTCATTGTATCAGACACAATATTATTAGAGTTTGCAGGATCTTCTAAACGAATAGTTTTGATATTATCACGGATATATTCCATAACCATTTTGAGTTTACCCCATTGATCAGTTGGTATCTCTGAACAATTATCAAAAGCTCTAATCGTAATAAGTTCAATCAAAAAAGATTTAACTCTATCTTTACTTTTATTGACTTTCCATATTTTAAGTAAACGAATAACACTACGTTCCAGATCTTTACCGCTAATTAAATTAATATGTTTTTGAATATTAGTTTGTGTCGAACTAGCGTCCTCTAATAATTTAGGTCTTACATACAGATTTAATCTATTTGTTTCTTTATAATCATCTTCAACCAATTCTCTTCCGGGTACAATATCCATTTGGATTTCATCTCCATCAATAACAAATGTTATACCCGTAGATACTCTTTGCTTACGAGTTTTATATTTCACCAAATCATCATCTTCATACTCATCATTGAAATAATTAAATACTGCATCAGCCATATCTTCCAATGTTTCAAAGGAATTACGTTTAAAAGGTTGACATATATCAAGGTCGAATTTGATGTTAACAGCATCATGCTTCGCATAAGAACCCGAATTGATTGCTCGTGTTACTATTTCATCTTTAAATTTCTCTTCAAGAGCATCTTTAACTTCATCTCTTTTCTTTTTGTATTTATCCAACAGGTCATTAACATGACTCATTTTATGGCTATCTAATACATCTGCTAAATGTTTATTTTTATTTAAACTCATGACTTTCTTCAATTTAAGGTTTACTTCTTTTATGTTTTCTTACAGGAACCGATTTGGGTCCAGGCTTTGGAGAGCTCGGATTTTTCCTTGGGGTTGGAGATGGTGTAGATCTCTTATGCTTTTTTACTGGTACTGTCTTTTTTGTCATAATAGTTTATTTGTAGCGTTAATATAATATTTCACGTTACAAATAAATGACAACATGACGCACCCCACATGCGCCATCAAAAAAAAATGAAATTATTTTTTACCGCTATGATTTATAGCGAATTATGGCTTTAGAAAAGGACGATTTAATATCTTCAGCTAAACTCGTTGGTGAAATAATTTTTGCCTGCTCCCCATAACTCCTAATTTTTGAGTAAAACTCATAAGATGGAATTACTTTAATCTGAATTTTAAATTCATTTTCATCATCCACAATTATCTCTTGAGTTGAATGAATAGGTAATGTTCTAAGATAATTACCTTGGTATGGAGTAAAAGAAATAATAACATCAATAGGTTTCTCATCCGAAACCGTTATTCCAAAAGAATATTTAAAATATTCTTCTGAATTAAATTCAATAGGTTCAAAACTTTGTTCGGAAACATTAAGAGATTTTATCCTATCTAATGCTAACGTCATTAAATTTTCATATTTAGCATTCTCACCAATTATATACCACATTTGTTTGTCTTCTTTTAAAATAACAGGTCTAAATTCGTGAGTTTTTATTTTATCCCCATCAAACCTTTGATATTCTATAATTAGAATATTACGATTATGAATTGCATCAAGTATATCTGTAATCAATTCAATCCCTTTTAATGGTAAATGTTTTTCGGTTTCAAGTAAAGTCTCTTTTTCAAAAAGTTCTTTTACGTTGTCCGAAATATTACTACTGTCAATAACTTTCTTTATTGCTTTAGACATTTCCGTAAAAATTGGATACCCACTATACTGGTTAATAGTTTTAGCATAAAAAAGTAATGCAGTTACCTCTCCTTCCTCTAATTCAAGTAAGGCAAATATTTCCTTTGGGATCCCTTCCGAATACCATTTTTTAGTTTTTTCATCATAATGGATATTGAGGTCTTGCCCGAAGATTGTATCATCATCCCTTAATCTATTAAGGTCATTTTGAATAGTTCTTAGCTCCGCATCAATACCACAATTAATACAGGCTAAATGAATATCTTTTGAAGCATGTTTACCCTGCCTTGCTAAAGTTTTTAGAATTATTCTATACCTTGGTATTGCTAATTGATTTTTTGCCATAACTCAATCTATTAATTCTCTAAAATGTTCGTAAATCATTACCATTGCCAGAGTGTCCAGTTCGCAATATTTAAGTAATGCTGATGTTAATTCATCTACTTCAGCTTGCTCCATATCAGTATATTGTAACTTCCCATAAGCTGTTAATGCAGCTCCACCATTTGCTATATCTTCTATTTCTGACAATGTACTTTCCAACTGCTCTTCACTCCAACCGTTAAAAACGGAGGGTAACATTTTATATGGACTTTTTACATTTTCATTGTCAATCTCCAACCAAATATGACTGTCTGAAAAATTCTTACTCGTTACATTTATTTGATTAATTGGTTGTGAATATTTTTCCTGTAAAAATTTACTTGAACTTAATGAAGCAGGTAATACTGCTTTAATAGAATTAGACCCCTTGGTTAAAGGATTATAATAGTATCGTTTTTCAACCTCCCACAAATCAATCATGTCACGTTCTCCTTTCCATTTTATAGCACTACCACCCTTTGAGTGTGAGATACTTTGTATAAAAGTCATTAACTCTTCCTTATCAGCTTCATTTGAATCCAATAATTGAATATAGATGGCATTTAGAATGGTGTTCTCATGATTGGAATACTTAAATATCGACCCATTATCATTATCTAATGCTTTTTTTAAGGCTCTTATGAACTCAAAATTTGGAAAGAAGCCCGCTTTATTATTAATATATTCATTAGCGTGTTCTACCCTCCCATCTTGATGATATATGTGATGAGAAAACTGAAAAGCAATTTGCTCATAAGGCTTTAAGCCTTTATTAAATGGTAATGCAACCGTGCTTGTTTCAAAATCAATAAAATGTAATGGAAAAGTCCAACTATTCATTTCTGACTTTAGTCCCTCTTTATCTATATAAATAGAAGCATCATTATTAATTTCTTTTTCTACTTGCAACCATTGTCTATGTGATGTAGTTAATTTTTCTGCTTCTACTTTTAATCCAATATTACTTTCTGTTAGTTCATCTTTAAAATAAATTCCTTCCTCAAATAATTTTGTTCCTTTTCTAAAATTATGAACATCAAATATATTAGGCTTATTAAAATCGTTAATGCTCCAATTATGTTGCTTTATAAAACATTCTTTAAAGCCTGATTTTAGCCCCTGTTGCTCCTCTTCTTCTGTACACATATATTCGCAACTCTTACAAGCCCCAAAAGTGGTTGACCAATTGGCATAAGTATCGTTAGTATAATGTCTTTTTAGAAAGTCTATAGACTCTTTAAATGTTAAACTATCGTGATATTTAAACTTATCAGATTCTATATCTGCTACAATTTGTGTGATGTTTTTCCTACCCAAAACAGGGCTTCCTGTTTCTTCTAATGCTGTTACTTTTTTTGTTATTCCTGTTCTATTACCCTCTTTATTGCTAATCCTAAACAATTGGTTTAATCCATTTATACTTGCTTTTTTAGATTTATCAGCCATCATTAAATAGGATTGTATATTCCATTCTGGAAAACACAATTGCATCACATGTTTCTGGAAAGCAATATCAAATAAATAGGGTTTCCAACCTGAAACCATCCCTCCTCTTTTGCCAACAAATAAATAATCATCATCGGGGTTATATGATTTAGATTTAACCTCAATTAACTCAACCTTATTTCCTTTTTTAACTAAAACATCTACTCTAATAAATAAACCATCAATCAAAAAAGCAGGCTCATAAATAATTACATTTTCTTGTTGTAGTAGTTCTTGTGTTTGTTGCCATAACAATTCATAATCCCAATCATTACCTTCAATTAAAACACCATTTGGATAATGCATTCTTGCCAATTCTTCTACCTGAAAACCTCCCTGTGCTAACGCTTCTAAAAAAGGATCTTCTTGCTTTTTATTGGCATACTCTTTTTTACGTGTATAATACAGCTTGTTAGGACATTCAAGCCCTAATTTGAATCGAGATTTTGTTAGAACTTTCATAACTCTTTCGTAATTTGATGAAACTTTTCTTTTAATTCACTATAACTACACTTCTCATGTTCAAGCAATTTAATTGAAGATAAAGTAATGGATTTTTGTTTTGGAATTTTTTCATCTAATGTTGCAGTCTTTACCAAATAAAACGTCCATTGATTGAGATTCATCGGATTTATGGTCTCCTGTTCTTCATGATGAAGTAAACAAAACACATAAACATCAGCATGTCTTTTTAAAGTATCAGAATAGTTATTATCATCTAATAATGTTTTTGTTGGAGCAATACCAAAACTTATCTTCGAGTAATTATTTTGTTGCCATACTTGAATGTAAGCCGCAGACTTAACCTCAATTTTTATTCCTTTCTCAGTCTCCAAATCAAAAGCATCCCATTCTAACCTCGTATTACTTTTTACTTCTAATGCTTGTTTTACAATAAACTCTGCTAAAACGCCCCTATTCCTATTTTCGATTAAATCAGATAAACCCCATTTCCAAAAATCTACCAATTTAAAATCTAACATTTTATCTCCAACAACAAATTGCTGGTTAGGTTCTTTTGGTTGTGTTTTGATTTCATCTAAATTCATATCACAATTATATTATTTTAAGTTCTTTAAGTATATCATGTTTGAATTTACTCATTGGACGCTTGTGAAAATCTGCTTTATTTAGCTCAACTCCAAAAGCTAACCGGTAAATCAGTTCATCCGTTAAATTGGCCTTAGGAAAGGTCGCTTTAAGGCTGTCTAAGTAAGTTTCTGAATATTCCTCCTTTATCGTTATTAAGTCATCTAATTCTTCCCCATGTCCATCATACATCTGATCGATACACATTTTCTTACATGTTTCTAAAATCTTATCATCCGAATAATCTTTAAAATAAATTTGATATTTCTCTTTCAAGAAACTATAGCGATAACCAAACTTAATTGATGCCTCGTTCTTTTGATAAGGATGGAAATGATCGTTAAGATTAAAAAGAGTGTCGTTCTTAACCCTACTGTTACATATTTCGCAACTAGGAATTAAATTGTGAAATGAAATCTGTAACAGCGGATAGTCACTTTGTGGAAACCAATGATCTAATTGAGGACTCATCAATCTTCCATCTTTTTTATTTTTTCTTTTTCGCTGAGTTACTGTATATGTTCTGTTACAATAAGTGCAACTACGAACTCCCAAATTATTAGTTAATGTGTAAGAATTATAATCTTTATCATCTGACAAAATCTTGTATTTAATAACGGTTGCAAGATCTTCGAAAAATTGGTGAACTTTAACTATTCTAAATTTGGATCGACTACCTGAATCTAACTCAATATACTCTTCATAAATACCTGATCCAAAATGCTTGTCAACTCTTTTAATAAACTCATCATTGAGTTCCATAAGTCTCTTTGGTTTTCCCAATATTAAGTCTTCTAAATGTCCTTCCGTAATTAAGAATTTCCTTACTAAGTCCTTATGATTTTTGAAGTTAAATTTCTTATTCTTATAGTCTTTACAAACTGGTAATCTGGAAGGATGGGACTTATTTCGACTTGACACACAACAGTTCTTACCTGTTAACTTCTTGGTAATAAAGCATGCAAAAAAATCGAAATGTTCTTTTCGAGCTTTATCTAAATCAATATTTTGATAATTAAGATTAATCATATTTTTTCTCGAAAGCTAATTCTTTCATTTCCATTAATTTATTCTTAAGTACTTCTTCTCCAATTATCTCAATTACTTTTTCATGATGCTCCTTCATGCCTAATGAAAAATCAACATTTAGCTTTTCATTTAGATGTTCATTTTCAGCTTTAAGAGCTTTTTTCTTCAATTCTACATATTCAGGAATACTTTTAAAGCGAACACCTTTATATTTTTTTGATAAACTTTTTAACTCTCTATCATTTATATGATAACTGAAATATGCAATCGAATTCTTAATTGTTTCTTGCGAAAACTCGCCCATAAATCCATTTTCTAGAAAAAAATCAGCACGTAGTAATTGATGGATATTTGCACCAAACGTATTCTGACTTAAACCTGTTTGCTCTAACTCACCCATTCTTAATGTATAATTCGAAGGAATATCGGAAAGTATGTATGGTGAATGTGTAACCAGGCTTATGCTAAGAGCTTGTATGTTCGGAAGCTCCACTCTTTTCAATGATTGTAAAAGTTGGTTTAGATAACATCTTTGCATTTCAGGATGATAATATAGTTCAATTTCATCTAAACACAAATGGACATTTTTATACTTCATCCTTCCAGAACCTTCTACAACTGAATCGATATTGCGAAGATGATAAATTAAAGAACTTGTAGAATGAATGAGTTGTTTCTCTCCACTACTAAGCTTTTCCAAATCACTTTTTCGATTATTCTCACCTTTCAATTTAATCTTGTATTGAAAAATTGGAGGCGGAATTAATTCTACTGTCCTAATTCCTTCAGTTGAAAGGACATTAGAGAACCCTTGAAGTTCTTTTTCCAAATCTATTTGAAATGAATTTTCTTTAGGCCAAACTTCTTTATATTTCAAGTAGTTAATTGCTTGCATTAACTTGTCTGTTATATGGCTTGGATTATCCCTGAGTTCAATTAAAAAAGTTTCTAATTTATCTTCATCAAATTCATTGGTACTTATATCAAAATACTTCTCAGCTTTAAAATACCTTAAGGCAATTCGCACTAACTTACGTACTATGTATTTTTTAGTGTCCTTAACTACAATTAATTTCTCATCAATTTTTGAGTTTTTGAGGCCAAAAACACTAATTACATTTTCCCAAATATTATCGTAATCCTTTTTAATTACTTTAAAGAGGACACCATTGTCATTTTCATCAAAATACAGAATCTTATTTTTCCCAGGTATTCGTTTTAAATCAATGCGGAAAGCTCTTTGTCTATCAGTAACTTGTTTAAAACCAATTTCGCCTTCATCCATCGGCTCAAGTAAATTTGCCATAAACCTAGTTTGTAATAGATCATTCTCTTTGTTGATATCAATTACACCATCTTCTCGCATGGGGTTAATTACAATGGGTGTTTGATATCCATCATTCTTATGAAATAGTCCATCAATCCAATTACCTAATTCTCTTTTATTTAACCCATAAATAGAATAATTCACTGCTATGGTGTAAAAGAACTCCCCTAAATCTTCATATTTAAACTTCCGTAGTCTATTATACTTCTTAAACTCACCTTTATTAAGTCTATATTTTTGAATTTTAACTTCATCACTCGTTACCAGAATCTTGTTAAGTATACCATAGTTCAAATAGTATAATTCTGCTTCTAACCCATCCAGTTTTTCAAGCTTACTCGTTTTCAATTTCTTATTATACAAGAATGCCACATTATTTAACACCCCAAAAAGAAGTTCAATTAAAGTGCTTTTTCCTGAACCATTCTTGCCAACAATCGCACTAACATTTATGGGGGTTTCATCACGAGAATGATACAGACTCATCTCGCGTTCTGGATAATACTTAATAATGTCCTCCGAAATTTCAATGGATTTTTCAAAGTGATAGGTTTTACCTGCCACCTGCTTATTACCTAAGATCTTTAATAATTTTTTATCACAGGTATCCAACGGTCTAATTGCAATTAATTTGAAACTTAGAGCTCCTAAATTGTTTTGATCCCTTTGTAGATGATTAGAAACAGGCTTGTTAATTTTTAAAAAATCCTTTTGAGACTTTTTAACAACAACTTCTTTTATTGCTACAGCAGCCTTAGTTCTCTTCCAGCCACCATTGATTAATGATTGAAAATTTTTTGAATAAAAAACATCTTTCTTTCCTTCTGAAACAATCTGATAAGCTACATGAGTCAACTCTCGATTCAAACCTGTTCTTCCATACTTATAGTTGATCTGATAATCACTATTTAATTTGTCAATATCTTCTAATAATGAATTATATCCATGATGGTTTATAGGGGGAGCATTCCTTATTCCTTTAGCTACAATGAAAGTACTTACATTTGAGTCTAGCGGTAAATATTTATTAGAATCAAACCAAAAAAGAAACATGGTAAAGGAACGGATTTGGATTCCGTTCCATTCAGGAAACATTCTAAAAGTAGCCTCATCTATACCAGTCGTTTTGTTCTTAAATAATTTACTGAAAAAAGTCCAAATTTCCTCTTGCTCTTTAAACTTTCGAGAAGATAGTATTTTTGTTACTATAGGACTCGGACAACCAGCAAACAAAACCTCTTTATCCAATTCTTTACCATCTAATATCTTAAGAAAAGAGTTTATTCTCTTTATTCTACTTTCGTATGATAATTTTGCGGCATTAATCGAAAACAAAACGTGAAACGGATCAAGGCTCGTTATTCCATAACTATTTGAAAATTTCCTAATCCATAAATTTAATTTAATAAACCCAGGAAACTTTCGACATTGTGCATATAACTTTTCACCTGCTTCTTTTGGATCACTATTATTTTTTTGATAAAAATTATATAAAAGCTTATTGATTTCTTCGTAAACTTCATTCCATGTAGTAACTGAATTTCGATAAACTTCAAAATTACGTTCTATTAAGCCATCGATATAACCCGCATCCCAGATCTCAATTTGTTTTCTCCCTATAGTATTTAGATTGCTCTTGTATTGCTCTTCTATTTCAGGAGTTAAATATTCAGGAATGATGACTATGTACCTATTCGGATTTCGCTGATTAATAAATGAGTTTGTTCCATTGACTTCTCTATTTAGCAGTTCGAAATGAGAAATATCGAAATCTTTAACTTCAACTATAACTTTATTACTTGCTCGATTAGAACCATAACCTTGCTGTAAAATATGTCTTTTAAATGTTGGAGCTTTATCTAATTCCAGATTATAATTATGTTCGCTATTAATTATAGTTGCGATAAGGTTTAAAAACTTTTCTCTTGGTAACGATTTTAATATATTCATATCATACTAATTAATATCTTATTTCACTCTAACCACCCATTCATTAAAATTGGCTATAACCAACCCTATAACAATGGTTCTATTCATGGCATTTTTTTATTGCTTCAACTTGCCAACCTTTACAATTTATATCTTTCAATTTTTTACTACCACTTTCAATAAAAAAAATGTCTTTTAGAATATTTAAATCTGCTCTATATATCTTCCGGTGAATTATAGTTTCTTGCTTTAATGAAATAATGACCAAATGGATATATTTATCATTATTGCTCCACCCTATTTTAAAATCTGAAAATGACTTATAAAACTTATTGAATAAACCTGTTTCTCTATTATTACAAAAAGTACTGATGTTCGTATTATCAAGCAAATGAATAAATGCTCCGTTTTGATTTTCTTGAATTAATTTTAGAATATCTTTCCCTATTTTTTTTATCGCAGCATTTTTATGCTTGAATTCTATATTTAGAATACGGTTATAACTACCCAAAGATCTTGCGAATACGCACATATCAAGGGATGCTGATTGTCCATCCTTAGCAGACTTTATTGTATCGTATGATTTCCCGAAATTAAATTTACCTATTGTAGGTGTTTCAATAGAGTAAAATAGTTCAGGATTACTTTTTTTAAATTCCTCAATAAACAAAAAACGAAGCTCTTGCTCCGAAATTCTATTTTTATGTTTAGTTCCTTTTGCTTGAATTTTTTTAGGGAAAATAAGTTGTTCAGACGAACTACCTCCTTCTTTCTCAAAATCCATTGCAGATAGACGAGATAAAACCGTTTTGCATATTTGAACAGGCGCTATCATTTCTATCCCTTATTATACTGTACATCTGACTCAGCAGCCATATTCATTTGTACTTTTCCCTTAGCCTCACCAACTTTAACCTGCCCATTCATTAACATTGGCAATAACCAATCTCTAAGTTCGGCTAGCTTTTGGTTTTCATTAAGAATATTCATTTGCTTCTCATACATTGGGTGTGAGATTTTATGAAAAGCATCAATTACTTCTGAATTAGTATCAAAAATTGGTGTTTCCGTCAGCATTCCCAGAGTAATAAATTTGGTTTGTGAACCTTTACCTCTCTTTTTAAGAAGTTTCATTTGAAGCACCAATATTTGGTATAAGTAATTCAGATACTTTTCTTCTTTGGCAGTTACAATGTATGTTCTTTGATAAGCATTGAACTTACCAGTATATCTATTTACATGAAAATTTCCGGCTGCGTTGTTCCCTGCAATCAAAATAACAGAATCATCAAAAGCAAAACTATCTGTTCTAGTTGGCTCAGAAGCACAAGTGTAAAAGTGATAACTTCCATTTTCTACCTCTGCGTTACTATCTAATTTTCCAGTTGTTATATTAGCAATCTCCTCTAATCTCTTCACCTCCCAACCCTCAGGAATCTCTCTTTTCAATTCTTCATTGTAAACCATTTTACCACCAGAAGACTTGTAAGGCTTTCCGTTTTTATTTGGGAAATCAAATTGTACAAACCAATAATCATAAGTAAGTTTAGCCATGGCTTCTAACTCGGCATTGATTTTATTGTTGAGTTCGATTTTGGCATCTAAATCGGAAAGGACTTTGGCTATGGATCTTTGATCTTGGCTATCTTGACTATAATTTACTTCTACATTAAACATTCTTAATTTATCAAACTCTCCTTGTCCTGTACTTCCATCTAAGAATGTTTGTAATAGAGGTTCAATTGAATACAGACTATAGTTTAAACATTTTGATTCCCAATAATCATTCGTTCTTAAAACTAAAATATGTGAATCGACAATAACCTTTTTCCCTTTAGGGATCTTCTCTAAAAAAGCGACTCTCCCTGCCGTACCTTGCCCAGTAGAGTTTATTAAAACATCTCCCTCTTTCAACAACTTATTTTCGGAATAAGTTTTACTGTCATCAATATATCTGGCAAATGAATAATCAATGTTATTATTTCGAATGCATTTCTGGTTCAATACGATAATCGAACTTTCCTTGACATATTTTGGTGTCACTCCCTTACCATAGTATGATATTATCTCATCTACCCTTCGCCAGTTATTCATACCTCAAACTTTTCAAATTCCCTTTAATCTCCTTTTCCAAGGTTTTAGATTCAGAAAAAAAGCTTTCTAAATTACTTTCAAAGCTTTTCATTTTTAATGAAAATTCCTCATGTGAAATATCTACATACTCAATCTTCACTTCAAAATATTGTCCAGCACTTAAAGAATAGTTTTTTGCTTTAATATCATCATAAGAAACCACCACAGAAAAATCATCTTTAACTTCTTTAGCATTAAAAACATCAATTATTTGCTGCTCTTCAGTAGGAGATAATAGCGTTTTTTGATTGCCATTACTATCTTTAACTTTAGTTCCCAAATTAGAAGCATCAATCAAAACCACATCCTCTTTGTTGGTAGCATCTAAAAACAAAATACTTACGTTAGTACCAGTTGTAGCAAAAATATTACTTGGCATACTTACTACTCCTGCTAACATTTTACTCTCAACCATTTTCTGCCTAATCTTCTTGTCAATACCGCTTTGAGCAGTTATAAAACCTGTAGGAACAACAATTGCAGCTTTTCCATTTTTACTTAAGCTGTGCATAATGTGCTGCAAAAACATCAGGTAAATAGCCATAGAGTCCTTCTTCTTGGCAGGTACTTTAGGTATTCCTGCAAAAAAGCGTTCGTTATTGGCTTTGGTATCTAAATCTTCGCTGTAATCAGAAAAATCGAGCTTAAACGGTGGATTAGAAACGATATAATCGAATTGTTCTAACTTCCCATTATCTTGCCTGTGGTAAGGGTGTAAAATAGTATTTCCTTGTATAATATTCTGGATAGAATGCACCAGATTATTTAATATCAAGTTTAATCGTAGCAGACTAGATGATTTCTGCGAAATGTCTTGTGAATATATCGTACACTTATCCTCTCCTATGGCGTGAGCTAAATTCATTAATAAGGTTCCTGAACCTGCACTTGGATCGTAACAAGTTACATTTTTTACATCATCCGTCACCAAACAAGCCGCCATAATTTTGGCTACTGCATGTGGCGTAAAATACTCGGCATATTTACCTCCACTATCTTTGTTGTAATCAGAAATTAAGTATTCAAAAATGGTTGCATAAAAATCATACTTCTCTTGGAAAATACGCTCAAAACTAAAGTTAATCAGCTTATTTATGATGGCTTTACAAAAAGCATCGCGTTTAGAAATGGTAACAAATTCACTTACACGATCGAACAGAATTACTTTTGCTCCACCATCTTCTTTTACAGAGAAAATATCGGTGTTAAGTTTAGCAATATCCAATAAAGTATCATCAAACAGTTTCGCAAAATCTGGTTCATCCTGCTTATGATATAAAGAAGCTATAAAATGATTGGGTTGTATCAATGCTGTACCTTCACTCATTTGCATCAACAACATTTGGTAATCATCTTTTGGATAATTGCTCAACGTTTCCTGCCAGTTGTCATCATTTTCTAATGCAGGTTCTAGTTGTTTTACCTCATAAGCAAACTTATCGTTTAAGAACTTGTAAAGAAATACTTGCGTTATAATTTTAAACTCATTCCCATCATTCCCTAATCCATAATTGGCACAAACTCCTTTCAGGTCATCTATTAGAGCTTTCGCTTTATTTTCAAAATCTATTGTTGTCATCTTCTACGCTGTTCTTCCGTGATACTCGTTCATATATTCTTTTGTTACCAAATTGATAATTCGTTTAGATTTATCAAGGTTAAGTGGTATGTTTTTCTTTTTAAATTCAACTATTACCATTCTTGAAATCATTTTATCCACAAAGCTTTCGTTCTCTAAAATCTTAGCGTTCTGTAAAATGTGATTATCAACTTCTTCTTTTAATTCGCAAAGTACCTCAAATAATTTTCGTTCGCTATCTGTTAATGGGTCTTTTTCCATTAATCGCTTATGAATTCGAGCGTACTTTGCATCGTTTTCATATTTGGCTTTAATTAAATTATTAGTTCTTTCTAATTCTTTCGATTTCTTATGAATCTTAGTCAAAGCTTCAATGTTTTTCTCCATTTCTTCTTTGGTTACTTCATTTAAATTTTTCTTTTTAAACAAGCGTTCTAATTCATCTTTTAAAGAAATAAATACTGGGTCTTTGGGATCGAAATTTCCTGCTAACCCTTCTCTTGTTTTTTGTAAGATGTTTTTCAATTCATCCGCCAACACCATTTCTTCTTCTTTCACTTTTGCAAAAGCAAAAATCACATCCTCTAATGCCGTATTTAACAGATCAGAAGTATCCACATTGTTTTCTAAGGCTTCTTTCGTATTGATTAATGCTAAATGATTATTGGCTTCTCTTGATAAAATGGTCAGTTTTCTAAAATCAAGCTTCTCCAATAAATCATAGTTACCAGATAAACGAATAAGATTATACAAACTCTTGGCATTATTCAACGCCCTCGTAATCTCCAACATTTGCTTACGGTCTTTAATCTGCGTAATCTGTTTAGAGAAATTTTCAGCATTTTTAGTATCAAAATGAAATAAAGCATCTTTTATTTCACCAATCTGCTCCTCAATCTCATCTGGAGACATAAACAAATCGGAATAATGCTGCATTTCGTCACCTAATTCTGCTTGTAATTCATTAAAGTACGCTTGATTGGTTTTATCAAATTCACCTTGTATATCAGCAAAATCAACAACATAACCATACCTAAACTCTTTGTAAGTTCTGTTTACACGCGTTAAGGCTTGCAAGAGATTGTGGGATTTAATTACTCGTCCTATGTACAATTTCTTTAATCGCTTCGCATCAAACCCTGTTAAGAGCATATTGAATACAAAAAGGATGTCAATTTTTCCATCCTTAAAATCATCTACCCAATCTTTACGATCTTGTTTTGTTCCAACATCGTGAAGAATTACAGCAGAAGATTTGACTTTAATGTCATTCTTCTTTTTATCACCATAACTCATTTGAGGTTCAGCAGCCATTTGTAACGGTTCAAAACCTAAAGTTTCAGTCTTTTGAGTGTACTTCTCGTTAAAGATTTTATACATCTCTTTGGCTTGCTCAGAGGAATCACAAATTACCATTGCTCCAACACTTGCATCATTCATTGATATTCGACTTTTTTCAAAATCAGTAACAATGTAATCCAACATTGGTTCTACAAACCTATGGTCAGCATACAGCTTCTTTTTATCCGTATTTCCCTGTAGAATTTTAATCTTCTCTAAAGCCTCTTTTAAAGTTAAACTATAACTTGTTTCAATTTCTTCACGGATTAAACGTAGCGTATAGCCATCAGCAATAGAAGCATTATAATAGTATTTATGGATGTAATCTCCAAACAACAATTTAGAGTTAAAATCATCTCCTAATAGCGGTGTTCCAGTTAATCCAATTTTAATTGAATTAGGATCTGACTCTCTTAAGTTTGCTAAGAAACTCCCTTTTGGGTTATAACTTCTGTGTACTTCATCCAAAAAGTAAACTCGTTGTAAATTAAGATTGTAATCCGTATTCCGAACTACATCTGGATCATCTTTAAACTTTTGAATATTTACAACCGTAATTTCAGGTTTTCCTGAATTATTTTCAATGGCTTGGGTAGATTTAATGGTACGTGCAAATTCATCTCTCGAATTTACATTATGAACAATCAATCCTCTACTTCTAAACTCTTTTCCTGCCTGAACCAATAAATCTAATCTATCTACAATGAAGTAAAACTTTGGTACAATTCCTTTGTCTTGATAGTAATCCGTTAAATGTTTTACGTTGTAATATGCCAGAGCCGTTTTACCACTTCCTTGTGTATGCCAAATAATTCCTTTATTAACTCCTTCATCCAATTTTCGTTCAATTGCTTTTGTTGCAAACAACTGAGGGTAACGCATAATGTGTTTTTGCAATCCGTTGGATTCATTTACATAAGCAATCGCGTATTCTAAAATGAAAGATAAACGGTCTTTACTAAACAATGATGTACAAATCCTATTGGTTGGAGTGTTGGAATCTTTATTAGTCAAAAATTCTTCACTATTCTTAATGCCAACTAAATTATTGTCTTTTAAAACAAAATTTTCTACAGCATCTTCTTCTGGACTTAACAATTGTTCTAAATCCAATTTCTCTTCTTCACGAAAGTAATTGAAGATTGGCTTGTGATATGAAGAAGAAGCATAAAAAGCTCCTTCAATCGGTAATGGAGAACCATCATCATACTCCATATTATTTGAGAACACCATCAATTGAGTGATATTCACAAATTTTCTAAATTTCTTATTCTGAAAACGCATATTGATGCGTTCCTTCTCCTTTAATATCCCATCTTGATTGTTTGGTTTCTTTACTTCAATAAACGCCAAAGGCATTCCGTTGATTAAAAGAATAACATCTGGTCTAAATTCATCTTCATCCTTTTTGTAGGTCAACTCCGTAACTACATTAAAGGTATTGTTATCAAAATTCTCAAAATCAATCAGTTTAACCCCTGATTTCTGTGTTATTCGCTCGTAAAACGCTTTCCCTAAATCTTCATTGTCTAATGAAAGAGAAATTTCATCTAACAATCGTTTGGCATCATCTTCCGTTAAGCCATCATTGATTTTAAGTACACTTTTTAGGAAAATATCAGTAAATATATTGGTATCTATATCCCATTCAGCATCCTTCAAAGAAAGGTACTCATACCCCAACCTCACTAAATGTAAAATAGTGGGAATTTTAACCCGTGAATCTTCGTTAAACTTCATTAGTTATCATGCTGTAATTGGGCAATAAATATAATCCTAAAATCTCAATTATGAACTCCGTTTTAACACGGATTATCTGAAAAGAGGAAAACTCATAACTAAATATATAATTATTCACTAATCAGGTCAAAGATCTTTACCCCTAATTACATATAAATAATAAATCTCATTAACATCACTTATAGTTTTACTATACGGTTTTATTGGGTTTCTTACGTGTTTTTAGCTTTTAGCCAGCATATATTAAGCATAATCCAACATTAGAATGTAACAATCAGCATGATTTTAAGTTGTTTTTGACTGTTTTCAGCTTATTTCAGCTTGTTTTTGAGTGTTTTCAGGCTGTTTTTAGGTCGCTTTTTGAAGTTTTCTCGTTAAATAAGAGGGGATTTCTTTCATTTTTCAGTCTCTATTAACCCCTATTTTCATTTTCCCCATCTCATTTGAGGCTAAAACAAATACTTTCTTGCACTTTTTCTCTAAAATTTCCCGTTATATATAGAGTTAATCCTCAATAACGAATCTATTTCCCATGAGAAGATCAAAATATTGCGTAAAATCCATGTCAAAAACACAATTAGCCAAAGCTTATGGTGTAGATGTACGAACTTTTAACAAATGGATTAAACCTTTTACAAAATCTATTGGGAAACAGATGGGAAGACTGTATAATCCTCGTCAAATCAACATAATTTTTCAATGCATTGGCTATCCTGACATAAGAATCATTCAAGATTACATTTATTATGGTCTGGAAGAGAAATTTTAGAGATAAATTCAAAAAAAAAGAACTTCTTGAGTTGACTATTGAAGAATTTGAGAGAATATCACCGCATTAAAGACAACAATTAATCTTAAAAGATTTCGTAAATTTAAAGCGTATGTTTTTTAATGAGATATTATATACCGACCGTGCAAATACCGTGCAAATGAAAAAAGGCTCCAAGAGTAAAACTCTTGAAGCCTTCGCTATTACTAGCGGTCTGGACGGGACTCGAACCCGCGACCCCCTGCGTGACAGGCAGGTATTCTAACCAACTGAACTACCAGACCAAAAAACCGTTAAAAAATTCATTCAGTGAATGAATTTTAGGTTTTTTACATTCAACTTCACGTTGAATGGTTTTATCTTTGTTAATTATTTCAATCTAAAATAATCTCGTTTGATTATTTCCCTGTTAAGAGGGCTGCAAATATAGATGTTTGTTTTAGTTGTACAAAAGAAATGCAAAAAATTTTATTTGTTTTTTGCAATTTGTTTCTACCGCCTGTTTTTACAGCCAAATTGCTAAAACTTACATCATTTTCGTTCTTTTTAAAAGATAGGTTTGTAACAATCCGTGAAAGCCTTTATTGATGTCGGTTTCAACAAAATCAATTCCATATTGTAAACAACGTAATTTTAATTTTTCGGTTCGTTTTATGGTCTCTTCAATGTATTTTTCTCTTACATCATTAGGATGAACTTTCACTTCTTCTCCAGTTTCTAAATCAATAAATTGATAAGGCCTGTTTTCAAAATTAAAATCCAATTCCTTTTCCTTATCTACTGTATGAAATAAAATGACTTCATGCTTGTTGTATTTTAAATGTTGTAGCGCTTCAAATAATTCATTTTGCTGGGCAACAGTCTCCATCATATCACTAAACAAAATGATTAAAGAGCGTTTGTGCACGCTTTCTGCAATAGTATGCAATGCTTTAATGGCCGAAGTTTTCGTATTGATTTTCGGTTCATTTATAAGACTCTCCAATTCGTGTATCAATCGTTTATGATGTACCATACTGGATTTATCCGGAGTATGAACATCCAATTGATCTGAAAAAACACTCAAGCCAACTGCATCTCGCTGCTTTTTTAATAAGTGCATAATGGCAGCAGAAGCATAAACAGAGAACTTCATCTTATTAAATACACTACTATCATTATAATCCACCTCAGGAAAATACATAGATGAAGAACCATCGATGATTAAATGACACCTCAAATTTGTTTCTTCTTCGTATCGTTTTATGAATAGCTTCTCCGTTCTACCATACAATTTCCAATCAACGTGTCTCGTAGATTCTCCCGTATTGTACATTCGGTGTTCAGCAAATTCAACCGAAAACCCATGAAACGGGCTTCTATGCAACCCAGTAATAAATCCCTCTACTACTTGCTTGGCAATTAATTCTAATTTAGAATATCGCTGAATTTGTTGTATGTCTATATTATGACTCATCAATTGTTAATAACGAAATTCGGTTTTTAATATTGAACGGTCAAACTTTATTATTTTTCGTCCATAATATTTTATTATGGTGTTAGAATTAATTGATTGGATAATTGTTGCTGTCTTTTTAGGCATTACCTTATTTATCGGATTAAAGTTTAAAAATAAAGCAAGCGGTTCGTTAACCGACTTTTTTTTAGCGGGTAGAAATTTGCCATGGTACATTGCCGGAATTTCTATGGTAGCTACCACATTTGCTGCAGATACTCCTTTATGGGTGGCCGAAGTCATTAAAAAGAATGGTATTTCTGGTAACTGGTTGTGGTGGAATATGCTCATTGGAGGGATGTTGACCACCTTCTTTTTTGCTAAAATGTGGCGAAAAGCAAATGTATTGACTGAATTGGAATTTTTAGAATTACGTTATTCCGGTAAAGCTGCAAAACTGTTTAGAAAATTTAAATCAGTTTATTTAGGAATCTTTTTCAACACCATTATTATTGGATGGGTAAATGCCGCCATGATAAAAATTCTAATCATTTTCTTAGACATTGATTATCAAACTGCTTTCATATACATAAGTGTTCTTATGGTATTAATTGCTATATATGCTTCACTTTCTGGATTGTTAGGAGTAGCCATTACAGACGCAGTTCAATTTATTTTGGCCATGGCAGGCTGTATTATTTTAGCCGTTATTATGCTCAACTCAGAGCAAGTTGGTGGTGTTGCTGGGTTAAAAGAAAAGTTACCTGAATGGCGTTTTGATTTTTTCCCAAACATAAATAGCACTGGAAGCGCCATTGGCACATTCGGATTAACCATTGGGGCTTTCTTTTCTTTTATTGCAGTTCAATGGTGGGCAAGTTGGTATCCGGGAAATGAACCTGGTGGTGGTGGATACATTTCCCAACGAATGATGAGTACTAAAAATGAAAAGCATTCGGTATTTGCTACCTTATTTTTCCAAATTGCACATTACGCTTTACGACCGTGGCCATGGATTATTGTTGGATTGTGTGCTTTAGTCGTCTATCCCAACTTAGCCATGGATGAAGCTGGAAATGGTTTTGTTATGGCCATGAGGGATTTTATGCCAAGGGGATTAAGAGGACTCTTATTTACCGCTTTTTTAGGTGCTTATATGAGTACCATTTCTACTCAATTAAACTGGGGAGCGAGTTATTTAACGAACGATTTATATAAACGACAGGTTGAAGAAAATGGTAAAACGACAGACCAAAAACAATTGGTAAAAGTGGGTAGAGTATTTACGGTTGTCATTATGGCAATTGCTTTAATTATTACTTCATTTATTGATACCATTGATGGTGCTGCCCGTTTTTTAATTGCCTCTTCTGCTGGTTTAGGAGCTGTTTTAATACTCCGATGGTATTGGAGTAGAATTAATATATGGAGTGAAATTTCGGCTACACTTGCTCCAATTATTGGCTATAGCTTGAGTAAATTTGTGCTCGCTCCAATGTTCGATATAGAGATAGGTCCAGATGAAATTCAGAATAATTTTATTGCCAATGAAGGAATACTTTTATCTACCACTTTATTTACAACATTAGTATGGTTATTGGTGACATTTTTAACAAAAGCTGAAAGTGATGAAACATTAAAAAAATTCTATCAACGAGTTGAACCTGAAGGAGCTTGGAATAGCATTAGAGAAAAGCTCAATATTCCTAAAACAAAATCTCAAATACCTGTTTTAATTTTATGTTGGATAAGTGCAACAGCACTGACCTATTCCACACTTTTCTTAATTGGAAAGTTAATTTTTCAAGATTATTATCATGCGCTTATAAATCTGATAATAGCCATTATCTCATTTCTAATTTTGAGGTATTTTATGTTTCATACAAAAATATTTAGCGATTAACCGTAAAAACTGTTAATTAATCGATAGAATTTGTTTTTACTATTGAAGATTTTTTTGTTTATTTGCATGCATAGAAAATTTTCTAAAACAGAATCAATGATAAAGAAATATTTTAACCTAAGAAATCAAGTTTTCACTTTAGCAGTTTTAACTGTTTTTGCAGTTAGTTGTGGTGGTGATGAACCTACAGATGGTCAGATTGAAGACCCTATAGAAGATACTGATCCAAACGATGGCCAATTAATGGAAATTGACGGAAAAGTATTTAGCATTCCTTCTCCTATTCAAACAGCAATGTTAATTAAGAGTTCTGGAGCTAACTATAACAAGGATATCTTAAACGAACCTTCTAAAGTTACCAACTATTCTACGAACTTTAAGAAAGCAATAAACCTTGGTGTTTATGGTGCTGACTTAGGTTATGTTACGATGTACGATCAAACTCAAGATGCCATTTCTTTCTTAACTGCCGTCAAATCAATCGGTGATGATTTAGGAGTAAGTAGCGCTTTTGATTTAGAATTGGTTGAACGATTTGAAAAAAATATTGGTAATCAAGATTCATTATTGGTTTTAGTTTCTGATGCTTATAAATCAAGTGATCGATATTTAAAAGGAAATCAACAAAATGATATAGGTGGTTTAATCTTAGCTGGAGGTTGGATAGAAAGTTTATACTTTGCTACTAATGCAGCAGAAATGACTGGAAACAAAGACATCATTAAAAGAATTGGTGAGCAAAAAACAACAGTTTACAACCTTATTAAATTATTAACACCATTTTACAGCAAGCCAGAGTTTACAACATTGGTAGATGATTTAATGGAGTTAAATGAAATTTATGAGCAAGTAGAATCTACTTACACTTATGTTAAGCCTACTGTAGATGTTGAAAATAAAACAACTACCATTAACAGTACAACTGTTGTAAACATTACTGACGATCAATTGAAAGCAATTACTGAAAAAGTAATGAAAATGAGAATTGAGATTATTAGTTAATAGATATTTAAAGAGAAATTATGAAAACATTAAAAACATTAGCGTTAGCAATAGGATTAATTATTAGCACTGCGTCATTTGCGCAATGTGATACTATCGCATCATTATGTGACAAGCACATTACTTCTTCATTCATTTCTGATGGACAAGATTATAGGTCTTTATTATTAGATGATGAGATCGCTGAATTTAACATGACGCTCTATGGAGGAAGTACATACAGATTTGCTGCTTGTAGTGGTTTAGCTGATGGAAACTTACTTTTTTCTGTTTATGATAAAGAAAGAAACTTGCTGTTTACAAATAAAGATTATGCTAATTCTGCTTATTGGGATTTCAAAATTACTAATACATTAGATTGCATTATTGAAGCTCAATTAGACCCTAATAATTTAGCATCTGGATGTGCTGTTTTACTGGTTGGTTTTAAGCAGTAAATAAATCGAAATTATTTAAAGGCATTATTAAAATTGATAATGCCTTTTTTTGTATCTTGACACGAAATCAGACTAACAACATACTATGAGTGAAAGAATATTAAAAGCCTTAATGCAATTGTTTTCTATTGTATCTGAAGCGGAAGATATTTCTGACAATAGTAGAAAAATTGTTGCCTCTTTCCTTAAACAACAACTAAATCAACAATTAGTTGATGAGTATCTTAAACTCTATGATGAGTTTATTGAAGCAAAGACAAGAAAATCTAAAGACGGTAAAAAGAAAAAAAGAACATCCGTAAACTCTGTGAAAGTTCTTTTAATCTGTACTCAGATAAACGAAGAATTAGCCCAGAAGCAAAAAATAATTGTATTAGTTCGTTTATTAGAATTTATTTATGCCGACAACACCATTTCTGAACAAGAAATGGAATTTGTTACTACGGTATCGGAGACTTTTAACATCCCTGAAAATGAGTTCAACTTGTGTCATGATTTCATAAAAAATACAGAAGAACAGAGTTTTGACATTGATAATGCGCTTATCATTGATAACAAAAAAGAAAAAACTTTCCAGGCGGCTCATCATATCTATTCTGAAGGCTTAAAAGGAACATTAAGAATCATTAAGCTGGAAACAGTAAACATGTTCTTTGTTCGGTATTTTGGTGATTCTGAACTATACTTAAACGGAATTTTAATTAGTAAAAATCGTTCAAGCATATTGAATCAAGGATCTTCTATTCGAAGTTCTAGAGTGCAACCTATTTATTACAGTGATATTGTAAGCTCTTATTTTGCAGATGAAAATGCGGAGAAAATAGTTTTTAATGTAGAAAACCTCACTTATAAATTTAAGGGAGGAAACCACGGAATGCACCCTTTCAGTTTTTCAGAAGAATCTGGAAGAATGGTTGGAATTATGGGAGCTAGTGGTGCTGGAAAATCGACTTTGCTGAACCTTTTAAATGGTTCTTACCTTCCAACTACCGGTCAAATTACCATCAATGGTGTTGACATCCATCATGAACCTGATAAGATTGAAGGTGTTATTGGTTATGTTTCTCAAGATGATTTGCTAATTGAAGAACTTACTGTATTTCAAAATTTGTTTTACAATGCAAAACTTTGTTTTGCTGATTTGAATGAAAAACAAATCACCAAACGTGTTATCGATGTTCTGAATAGTATTGGGTTATCTGAAGCGAAAGATCTAAAAGTTGGTAGCCCGATGGAGAAAACCATTAGTGGTGGTCAAAGAAAGCGATTGAATATTGCTTTAGAATTAATTCGTGAACCAGCAGTTCTTTTTGTAGATGAACCAACATCAGGTCTTTCTTCGAGAGATTCTGAGAACATAATGGATTTACTTAAAGAATTAGCGCTTAAAGGTAAACTGATATTTGTTGTGATACATCAGCCATCATCTGATATCTATAAAATGTTTGATAACCTCTTAATTTTAGATACTGGTGGATATCCAATATACAATGGAAATCCTGTTGATGCAGTTGTCTACTTTAAAAAGCTGGTCAACCATGTTAACAGTGATGAAAGTGAGTGTATTACCTGTGGTAACGTTAATTCAGAACAGATATTTAACATCATTGAAGCAAGGGTTGTTGATGAATATGGTAATGCAACAGACAATAGAAAAGTGGATCCTACAGAGTTTTATGGAACTTATAAGGAAAAAGTAGCTCAAGATATAAACGAATTTAACAAGACCAACGAGGCACTTAAAATTATATCGAACATCCCTAATAAGTTGGCTCAATTTAAAGTCTTCATTACAAGAGATGTTTTATCTAAGCTGACTAACAAGCAATACTTACTCATTAATTTTTTAGAAGCTCCTTTTTTAGCTTTTATACTATCGTATTTGCTTCGCTATTACAATTCAGACTCTAGCAATGAGTTAGGCTATATTTTCAGGGAGAACGAAAACTTCCCTGCTTATTTGTTTATGTCGGTAATTGTGGCACTATTTATTGGCCTTACTGTTAGTGCCGAAGAAATTTTTAGAGATCAGAAAATTAGAAAAAGAGAAAAATTCCTAAACCTAAGTAAAGGTGGATACTTGGCATCTAAGATTAGCGTAATGTTTATCATTTCAGCCATTCAAATGCTAACCTTTGTTGTCATAGGGAATCTTATTTTAGACATTAAAGGAATGTATTTTTCCTATTGGTTAGTACTGTTTACCACTGCGTGTTTTGCCAATATGTTAGGCTTAAACATTTCAGCCAGTTTTAATTCTGCAGTAACCATATACATTTTAATTCCTTTCTTGGTTATTCCTCAATTATTATTGAGTGGTGTAATGGTTAAATTTGATAAACTGAATCCACTTGTTACAGTGCAAGAAAATGTACCTGTAGTTGGAGAAGTTATGACTTCCAGATGGGCTTACGAAGCCATAGCCGTTCGTCAATTTAAGGACAATGCATTTGAAGAACAGTTTTTTGACTTAGATCAGAAGTTTAAAAAGTTTGAGTTTAGAAAAAACTATTGGTTAGGAAAACTCGTTGCAAAGCTAAGTAGTGCTCAAAACAATTTTGGTAAAGAAGATAAAGAAGAGCTAATTATTGAGAATTTAACTGTTCTAAGAAATGAGATAACTAAAGAATTAAAAAGAAACCCTAACGTAGAATACAAGTTAGTTGAAAGCTTATACATTGATAAGATAAATAGCGAAGTATTTAGCGAAACTAAATTTTACCTGGCTCAGCTTAATGAATTTTACTTGAAAAAGTATAAAAAAGCATATAACGAAAAGGATGCATTAACCGCAAAACTAAATAAAGACAAAGAGTCCAAAGAGAAGTTTATTCAGATGAAGAACGATTATACCAATGACGCTTTATCTGATTACGTAAAAGACAAAAACTCTATTAACAAAATATTAGAATTAGATGGACACCTAATTCAGAAGGCAGATCCTATCTATTTAAAACCAAGTGGTTTCAGGTCTCATTTTTATGCCCCTGAAAAAAGAGTATTTGGGTATTATTTTGACACTTTTTGGGTGAACATGGCAGTTATATGGTTAATGTGTGTAATTCTTGGTATTTCGCTTTACTTTGACCTACTTAGAAAAGGTATTGAGGGTATCGGGAAAATTTTTGAAAAGAATAAATATTAATTGTCCCCTTTTATACATAACAAAAAGTCATTTATTAACGTAAAATAAGGGTATAACGACCTTTTGAACGTTATTTTTATAGAATGATTCGTAAACTAATATTTTTCTTTCCACTGCAGCTTCTTTTAGTTAATCTAAAAAGAAATCACCTCCTATTGCTTTTATGGATTATTCTTTTCGGTTTTGTGAGCAAATCAATAGCCAGTAAATATGGAATTCATAACCTCTTTTTAGCTCCAGAATACTTAAACACAGTTAGTTTCTGGTCGTATTGTATTATGGGCTTTGCCATTGGTGGCTTCGTAATGACGTTTAACATTAGTAGTTATATTATCAACAGTAAAAGATTTCCTTTCATCGCTGCGTTAAAAAGACCGTTTGTAAAATTTTGTATTAACAACTCTTTACTCCCATTCATATTTGTTACTTATTATATTTTTCAAGTCATTAATCATCACTTAGAGAATGAGAACACAAGTGCTATTGAGATAGCCGTTTTCGTATTGGCCATTTTGGTTGGATATACTGTCAATATAATGGCATCTATGACTTACTTCTTATCTACAAATAAGAATATCTTCAAGAAGTTTGGGATTTCTGCTAGTTCGGATGAGGATAAACCCATTAACTCTTTATTTACTAAGCAAGAAAGTATCTACGACATCTTAAAAAGTAAAACTAAATGGCATGTAGAAATATACCTCCACACTCCTTTTATAGTAAGACCCGCAAGAGATATTTCTCACTATGATAAGAAAATGCTAAAATCTGTAATTTCTCAAAACCATTTAAATGCATCTATTTTCGAAATTATCATCTTCATTTCTCTTATTGTCTTAGGACTTTTTAGTGAAAGACCAATATTTGTAATCCCAGCTGGAGCAAGCATTATTCTCTTCTTTACCATTGTTTTTATTCTAATGAGTGCCTTTTACACATGGCTTAAAGGTTGGACAACAATTATTTTTATTAGCTTATTTTTTCTCGTCAATTACCTTTCGCAAGACAATAAGTTTAGCTATAGTAACATGGCCTATGGATTAAACTACACGACCGAAAAAGCAGACTATTCCATTACCAACTTAAACGAGCTTAGAAACAATAATTCGAATTTGGCCAATGATAAAGAAAATTCGATTTCAATTCTTGAGAACTGGAAGAAAAAAAATACTTCCACGTTAAAGCCAAAAATTGTATTCATTAACACGAGTGGTGGTGGTTCTCGTTCCATGCTCTGGACTTTTTATATGCTTCAAACATCAGACAGTGCAACAAATGGTAAGTTGTTTGATCAAACACATTTAATTACCGGATCGTCTGGAGGAATGATAGGAGCTTCATACTATAGAGAACTATCACTACAAGAAAACAAGTTGGATTACCCACTATATTCTAACCGTTACCTAAATAATGTTTCTAAGGATTTATTAAATCCTATTGCCTTTAGTATCGCCACTAATGATTTTTTCTTCAGAACAAAAACTTATCAAGACGGTGAATATTCTTATACCAAAGACAGGGGCTATGCTTTTGAAAGACAATTAATTATAAATACTGATGGTATTTTTAATAAGAGACTCCAAGATTATACTCAACCAGAATATGACTCAGAAATACCATTGATGATTCTATCTCCAACGGTTATTAATGATGGCAGAAGAATGTTGATTTCATCTCAACCTATATCCTACTTAACTCAAAACTCAGCGCCAAAATCAATACATAACCAAGCAATCATAGAAAATTTTGAGTTTACTCGATTATTTGAAAAGCAAGATGCTAATAATCTAAAGTTTACGAGTGCATTGAGAATGAGTGCTACATTTCCTATTATAATGCCTAAAGTTTCATTACCCACAGAACCACAAATAACAGTTATGGATGCGGGGATGCGTGATAATTTTGGAAAATTAACTACCTACAAGTACATCTGTACATTTCAAAATTGGATCAATGAAAATACCAGTGGAATAATTATCATCACGTTAAGAGATAAGCAAAAGCACATCCCTGTGAGCGATAAATCTGTTAGTAGTATTACCGAAACTTTCCTTAGCCCAGTTGGTAGTTTATATGAAAATCTTTTTCCGATTCAAGATTACAACCTTGATGAAATGTTACAGTACTTAGGGAATGACTTTTCACAACCAATTGATGTTATCGATTTTGAATTAAATAATTCTGAAAATGAAATTTCTTTAAGTTGGCATCTAACCTCTAAAGAAAAAGATAAGGTGTTAAATTCAATTTATTCAACTAAAAATCAAGAATCTTTAAAAAGATTAAAAGCTTTATTGGATCAGTAATTTACTAACGCTAACAATTCCTTTTTAAACCTTTCTTTAGGCATAAACTGCTCTTCAAGTTGATTGATAAAAGGAACTGGAGTATCTAAACTCGCCACCCTTTTTATTGGAGCATCTAACTGCTCAAAACAATTTTCAGTAATTAATGCACTTAGTTCCCCTCCTACGCCATTAAACATAGAGGCTTCATGTAATATAATTGCTTTATTCGTTTTCTTTACGGAAGAAAAGATTGTTGCTGTATCCAAAGGAACTAAAGTTCTTAAGTCAATTAAGTCAGCTGAAATTTCAGGGTTTTCATCTAATGCTTCCATTGCCCAATGGACTCCCATTCCATAAGTTACAATGGTGATATCATTTCCTTCTCTTATGCATTTAGCTTTACCTAATTCCAAGGTATAGTAGTCATTAGGTACTTCTTCTTTTATACTCCTATACAATCCTTTATGCTCGAAGAACATTACAGGGTTAGGATCCTCTATACTTGCCGCGAGTAACCCTTTAGCATCGGCTGGAAAAGCGGGATAAACAATCTTTAATCCTGGTGTTTGCGTAAACCAAGCTTCATTACATTGTGAGTGAAAAGGGCCTGCTGCCATTCCCCCTCCTGTTGGCATTCTTACCACCACATCAGCATTTTGCCCCCAACGATAATGACTCTTGGCTAAATTATTACATATTTGAGTAATTCCTTCTGAAACAAAATCCGCAAATTGCATTTCTACCATTGCCTTTTGTCCATTGATAGATAGTCCTAATCCGGCTCCCAATATTGCTGATTCACACAAAGGTGTATTTCGAACTCTTTCTTTGCCAAATTGTTTAACAAACCCATCCGTAATTTTAAATACTCCTCCGTAATCCCCAATATCTTGTCCCATTAACACTAAATCATCATACTTTTCCATGCTCTGGCGCAACCCATCTGAAATGGCATCTATCAGTCTTTTTTCCGATTTACCATCAGTTTTTGGTGTAGTTTCTTCAAACTGAAAAGGAGCATAAATATCATTTAATTCTGTTGCAGTATCTGGAACAATATTTTCCTCCGTAAATGCCTTGTCCCATTCTGAAGTTATTTCTGCTTTAACAGTTGTCTTTATTTCTTGAATTGTTTTTTCATCCAACACTTTTTCTTTCAAGAGATAATTCTCATAATTATTTACTGGGTCTTTCTTTCCCCACTCGTCCATCAATTCTTGAGGAACATACTTGGTTCCTGAGGCCTCCTCATGCCCTCTCATTCTAAAAGATAAACACTCCACTAAAACAGGTCTTGGATTTTTTCGAATCGATTCAGCTATTTCTTTTATTTTATGGTAAACTTCTAAAATATTATTTCCTTCAATTAATTCCGTTTCAATTCCATAACCAATTCCCTTGTCTACAAAATTCTTAAAGACAAACTGTTCACTGGATGGTGTTGATAGCCCATAGCCATTATTCTCCACTAAAAAGATAACCGGCAATTTCCATACTGCAGCTGTGTTAATCGACTCGTGAAAATCTCCTTCACTCGCACCTCCATCACCCGTAAAAACCAACGTAGTTTTCTTATCCTTTTTTAATAAATTACCTAAAGCAATACCGTCCGCAACTCCCATCTGAGGCCCTAAATGAGATATCATCCCTACTATATTGTGCTCTTTTGAACCAAAATGAAAAGAACGGTCTCTACCTTTTGTGAAACCATTCATTTTCCCTTGAAATTGAGAAAATAGTCTGTGCATAGGAATATCTCGAGAAGTAAATACGCCCAAATTTCGATGCATCGGTAAAATAAATTCGTCTTTGTTTAAAGCCATTGTTGCACCAACAGAAATAGCTTCCTGTCCAATTCCAGAAAACCATTTTGAGATTCTTCCTTGGCGCAATAAGACCATCATCTTTTCCTCAATCAATCGTGGCTTTAATATAGCTCGATAAAGATTAATTAAAACTTCGTCAGAATACTTTCTACGATTGTATTTTAGTGGCATAGCTGTTGAATTTATTGAGAGCAAAGTTAATTGAAATTGTGTAACTTTACTGCTGAAATTGTTTATTTTACAACAAAAAAATAGTGGTATTGTTAATAAATTATTAAGCCTTAGAAAATGCAAGAAATTATTGTTTTCTCGATTGCAACCATAGCCTTAGTTTACTTATTTGTTCGGTTTGTTGTTAGGCGAAAATCACATGACTGTGATGATTGTGGGCTTACCGATAGCAATGAATTAAAGAAACATTAATTCTAATCTTCATTAATGAGTCCTTATTTTAACCATCTTAACCTTTTATTAAAGAAATTAGGAATTGCCTTTATCATTTTTTCCTTATGCAGAATACTGTTCTATTTATTCAATAGCCACCACTTTCCTGATGTATCTTTTGGTCTTTTCTTCTATGGAATTCGATTTGATTTAGTCGCAATATCATTCTTCTTTTTCCCATTAATTATACTACACCTTATTCCTTTTTCATTTAGAAATTTTAAATGGTACAATAGGCTATTAGTGGTTAGTTTTTATACTGCAAACTCTTTGGCTATTATTCTTAACCTTGTAGATGTTGCTTATTTTGATTTTGCGTTAAAAAGAACCACAACGGATTTCTTTGGAATGGTGGGAACAGGTGATGACTTTATAAAGCTACTACCTCATTATGTTATTGATTTTTGGTACGATTATGTACTTCTTATAGGGCTTCTTATTCTTTCTTGGATACTGCATAGCAAATACTGTAGCGCTAATGTGCAGTTTAAACCTTTTGTAAAGAAAGATTATATGGTCCATTCAGTAATATTCCTTGTATTTTCTGCCATTACGGTTTTAGGAATGAGAGGAGGGGTCCAATACAAGCCAATAAACATTGTTAATGCTGGACAATATGCACAAGCCCAAAATATCCCTATTGTTTTAAACACCCCTTTTACCATTCTTAAAACACTGCTAATTGACAACATTGAAGAAGCAAACTATTTTCCTAAAAATGAGATAGAAAGTATTTACACTCCGAAAAAAATAATTACCAATGGTGGTTCTCTTAAAGGGAAAAATGTAGTATTAATTATACTTGAAAGCTTTACAAAAGAATACATTGGAGGTTTTAATGATGGAAAAGGTTACTCCCCTTTTATCGATTCCCTAATGAAAGAAAGTTATGTGTTTAACAATGCTTATGCGAACGGACAGCGGTCCATTGAGGCATTACCGTGCATTCTAACCGGTCTACCTCAACTAATGAATTCGCCTTACGTATTATCTAATTACACTGGAAATAAGTTGGATGGATTTCCAGACATTCTTAAATCTCATGGATACAATACTTCTTTTTACCATGGAGGAGCCAATGGAACAATGAATTTTAATGGATTTGTAGGGCTTGCTGGTATTGATAATTATTATGGACTTAATGAATACCCAACAAAAGAAAAAGATTATGATGGCTTATGGGGGATTTTTGATGAGCCTTATTTACAATATTATGCTAACGAGCTAAATGCAAAACAACAACCCTTTTTTAGTACTCTTTTTACGGTATCCTCTCATCATCCTTATACTATACCTAATAAACATATTGATAAATTCCCTAAAGGAGACTTGCCTTTACATGAAACTATAGGCTATACTGATTACGCTTTAAAAAGGTTTTTTGAAACCGTAAAAAAAATGCCTTGGTTTAACAATACCGTTTTTATTTTTACTGCTGATCACTCTGCCCCATCTCATGCTATTAAATACAATACTCGATTAGGCAGGTATGCTGTTCCTGTTTTTATCTATGCTCCTACCAGCTATTTAAAAGGAGAAAGCGACAAATTCTTTCAGCACATTGATATTTCTCCTACTATTTTAGGCTTAACTGGCATTAAAAATGAGTTTATATCCTTTGGTAACAATGCTTTTGATGAATCAGAGAAATTTAGCATTCAATACGTTAGTGGTACCTACCAAATAGCAATAGGTAAGATTTTTCTAATTTTTGACGGAGAAAAAACAACTGATTTTTACAATTTATCTGAAGATTCATTGCTGACTAATAATCTTATTAATGAACTAAACGGTCAACAACTTGTCGAAAAGAATAAAGCAGAAAAATTATTAAAAGGAATTATTCAACAGTATAATGATCGATTAATTAATAATAATTTATCCATCTCAAAATAGGTTTCTATCGGCTCAAAAAAAAACATACTATTTATTATTAACCCCATTTCTGGTGTTGGAAAACAAAAAGTTGTTGAGAAATTAATAGAAGGTCATATTGATAAAAGTAAATTCAATATTGATATAAAGTATACAGAAAGAGCCAAACATGCCATAGAAATTAGTGCAAATAGCGTAAAGGATTTTGACATTATTGTTGCTGTGGGAGGAGACGGCTCCGTTAATGAAGTAGGAAAATCACTGATAAACACAGATACCACCTTGGCTATTATCCCTGCTGGATCTGGGAATGGTTTGGCGAATAACCTTAATATTCCTCTAAACCTGAAAAAAGCCATAATGTTAATCAATAACGGAAAAAACCAGCTTATTGATACAGTTAAAATTAATGATGACTTCTTTTTAGGAACTGCTGGTGTAGCTTTTGATTCCTATATTAGTTGGAAGTTTGATGCGGCCCCAACCAGAGGATTCTGGACTTACCTTAAAATTGCACTAAAGGGTTTTTTAGGATACAAATACTCCGATTATCTCATTAGTTATGATGGTAAAAATAAGACAATCCATAAGGGAATGCTGGTCACTTTTAGTAACTCAAAACAATATGGCAACAACATACACATATCTCCTAATGCGATTATCGATGATGGTTTTGTGAGGTTGGTGGCTGTTAAAAAATTTCCACTAATTTATTTCCCCGTTTTTGCATATTATCTTTTAAGCAAACGAATACATAAATTTAAATTTACAGATGAATTCAAAAGCAAAAAATTTACGATAATAAATTCAGGTCATAAGATACACTTAGATGGAGAGCCTGTTGAAATGGATAATAAATTAGAGCTGGAAGTAATTCCAAAATCATTAAAAGTATTGATACCATGAGTAAAAACAAAAAAAGAAATATCGTTTATTCAACGAATCCAAATTACAACTATGAGGAGGAGGAAGATTCCGATACTCTCGAGAATGATGAGCAGCAACTAAAGGTTATGATAGACCGTAAACAACGTAAAGGAAAATCCGTTACCTTAGTTACTGGTTTTATTGGGAGTTCGGATGACTTAAAATCATTGTCAAAATTATTAAAGTCGAAATGTGGTGTTGGAGGATCAATAAAAGATAGTGAAATCTTAATCCAAGGTGAATTTAAAGATAAGGTCGCTGATCTTTTAATTAACATGGGATACTCTAAAACTAAGAAAGTCGGTGGTTAATCATTGATTTTTTTTAACTATCTTAGTTAAGTTATTATGATGTATACATAAAGAAAACAGAAAAAATCAAGAACCTAAGCCCCTATATTATTTTATTGTTTACACTTATTGTAAGCCAGGTTTCATTTTCGCAAACCTATAATTTTGAGTACTACAATGTAGAGGAAGGGCTATCTCAGTCAAGGGTAAATGCCATTATCCAAGACTCAAGAGGTCATTTATGGATTGGGACTCAAGGAGGTGGAGTGTCAAAGTTTGATGGTATTAATTTTACGCAGTACTCAGAAAAGGATGGCGTTTCAGGTGATATTATTACAGATCTAACTGAAGACAAGGATGGTAATATATGGATGACTTCAACCTGGGGAGGAGTTACAAAATACAATGGACGTAACTTTTTTAAGTTTAATAAAAAGGATGGTCTTTTGAATGAAAATGGTCATAGTGTTGTTGTTACAGATCAAAAAGGAAAGGTATGGGTAGGTAGTAGTGCTGGTATTGTCGTTTATAAAAACGGAACATTTAAGACCTACACCAAAGAAAACAACAAACTAATCGGAAACGTTATTCATGAAATCTATGAAGATTCTAAAGGGAATATATGGGTAGGAACTAATAGTGGAATAACCGTATTTAAAGAGAATGAGATTATCAACATTTCTACTAAAAATGGCTTACCATCTAATAATATAAATGCTATAGAAGAAGATGCTGATGGCAATTATTACATTGGAACTGATAAGGGCATTATCAAATTAATGGCTGGAAGCATAGCCAATAATGCCTTTGAGTTTGATAATGATTTGTTTAAAGGTATGAATGCCGTAATAACAGATGTACTAATGGACAAAGAAAAGAACATTTGGATATCAACAAATGATGCCGGTGCTTACTTATTAAATAGTAATGGGATAATAACTCATATTAGCAAAAAGAACGGATTGGTTACCAATAGTTTAACAAAACTATTTTTAGACAGGTCTGGTAATATCTGGATAGGAACAAATGGTGCAGGGTTAATTAAATATGGTAATAAAGCATTTACTTATTTTAATAAAATTCCAGGGTTGAATAGCCCAAGTATATTTAGCATCTTATCAGACAAAGACAATAACATATGGGTTTCTACAAATGATGAAGGAATTTATAAGTACGATGGTGCTAATTCTACTCAGTATACAACGGATAATGGCTTAGGAAGCAATACCGTAAGGTCATCTCTTATTGATAATGAAGGTAATTTGTGGTTTGCTACAACCAATGGTTTAACAAGGGTTAAGAATGGAGTGTTCAAAACGTTTACTGTGGATGATAGCTTACCTTCAAATGATACAAGAACATTATTGTTAGATAAGTCTGGCAACTTATGGATTGGGACATATGGAAAAGGGTTATCGAAATACAATTACCGGACTTTTGAGAATTTCACTACAGCGAATGGCTTATCTCATGATTATATCCATTCGTTATTTGAAGATTCTAAAGGAAATATATGGATAGGAACAGGCAATGGTGTTAGTAAATATCTTAATGGGAAAATTACAAGTTTTGCAGGAGCAAAAGGTTTTTGCAACTCATATATAGGGAGTATTACCGAAGACAAGTATGGTGACATTTGGTTCGGTACAGACCGATGCGCGGTAAGGTACGATGGATTAGATTTTAAGCAAATAACTGTTAAAGATGGGCTTTCTTCAGGTGTTATTTACCTCATGCATGGCGACAAAAAAGGGAAATTATGGATAGGGACAAATAATGGTATTGATCGGATCAGTTTTGACAGTTATGGCCAAATAAGTAGAATAAAAAACTACAAATCAAAGCAAGGGTTTAAAGGTGTTGAATGCAATAGTAGAGCCATCTTTGAAGATAAAAAGAATAACCTTTGGATAGGAACAGTAAAGGGGCTGGTTAAATACAATCCCGCCCAAGATAAAACCAATGTGTTTGAACCAAACATCCACATCAATAATCTCAAATTATTTTTTGAAGATGTCAATTGGTTAAACTATTCTAAAAAATTGACTAAATGGAACAACCTGCCAGACAATCTTGTTTTGGATTATAATGAGAACCATTTAACCTTTGAATTTTCAGCGGTTAACTTAACGTTCCCTGAAGATGTTCAATACCGATTTAAACTTACTCCATTCGATGACCAGTGGTTCAGTTCTACGGATCAAACGTTTGCAACCTACTCTAACCTTCCATCTGGAGACTATACTTTTAACGTAAGAGCAAGAAACGAAGATGGTGTATGGAATCAAGAACCAGCCACTTATAGCTTTAAAATAGCTACTCCTTGGTGGAAAAAATGGTGGGTAATATTGGCTTTTACACTCTTTATTTTTTATGCCATTTTCAAAATATCTTCTTTTAAAGAAAACCAAGAACGTAAAGTTAGTAGAGAGTTAGAAGAAAAAGTACAGGAAAGAACCGTATTGATTGAATCGCAAAGAGATGAAAAAGAAATTCTTTTAAAAGAGATACACCACAGGGTTAAAAATAATATGCAGGTAATCATTAGCCTTCTTAGTATTCAATCCGGTTATACAAAAGATAAAGCTGCTTTAGCCTTGTTTGACGAAGCAAAAAACAGGATTCGTTCCATGGCTTTAATTCATGAAAAAATGTATCAAAGTGGTGATTTAGCACACATTGATTTTCAAGATTACATTATGGCATTGACCAATGACTTGATTGATACCTATGCTATTAACTGTGATATTTTTCTCGACATTAAAATTGAAAAAGTGAAATTTGGTATTGACACCTTAATCCCTCTTGGTTTATTACTAAACGAAATCATTTCTAATGCATTGAAATACGCTTTTAATGATACAGATAAAGGGAAAGTTATTATTAACCTTAGTTTAGAAGAAAACAAAAACACCTATACATTACTTGTTGGTGATAATGGCTCAGGAATGGAAAAAGGAATGTTAGCAAAAGAAGAAGGAAGTTTAGGGATGGAATTAATTAAGATTTTTGTCAGCCAATTAGATGGTAACATTAAAAGATTGGATGATAAAGGGACATTCTTTGAAATAAAATTTCAACCGCAAGGGTAAACATTTCCACTCACGAAGTTTAACACTTCTCTGTTCATAAACTTAGCCGAAAATTATTAATTCACCATTAGAATAAAGCATATTTACATTTAGTTATTTATTAAATGTATTTAATGCAATTTCATAGCATAAAAACCTGTATCAAGTGGAGCTTCACGTTGCTATTTGCATTTTGTCTTAGCACCTCATTTGGCCAATCTGGAAAGAAAAAAAACTTCTCATCAGCTTATGCTAAAGAATTTAAACAACTAAAAAAGACACCATACACTAATAAGCTAATTAAGCTTTCTGAACTTAAGCCAGAAAAGAACTGGAAAGGCTATCAGGGTGGCCCTATAAATACGGAAGATTCTCTATTTTACTTTAACAACAACCAGCTTTGTTTTGCTTTTCCAACTAACTCAGATAAAATCAGGAACCAATACCTTGCGTTTTACTTCTCTCAAAAATCAGCAAAGTGCCCTACTCTATTCAGTTTGTTAAATTATTACGAACCAATTATTGAGCAAAATCTTAATGCCAATAATCTTCCTAAAGAGCTAAAGTTGTTTCCAGCTGTTTGTTCATCTTTTAACCCTAATTCTTCAAATGGTATTGGTGGTGAGGGATATTGGCATTTAAATTACCCTCAAGCTGTTAAATATGGCCTAACAGTTAACGAGTCTATTGATGAACGAAGAGATTTTAAAAAATCCACTAAAGCAGCAACACTATACCTAAAAGACCTGTATACTATGTATGGTGATTGGGAACTAACAGTAACTGCATACTCCTCTGGAGTTGTGACAGTAAACAAGCTTTTAAAACGGCATTCAGCAAAAACTTATAAAGAAATTCACCCCTATTTGCCAGAAACAACAAAAGACCTGGTTCAAGCATTTGTTGCTATGATCTATATCTATAATTACGATTCTTACGGAGCAGTAAAACTGAACCCAGTTATTGAAGCGGATACGGTAATCATTGAGAGAAAACTCAAATTTGAAGCCATTAACCATGTTATTAAAACAAAAACGGCTTCATTTAAATTTTTAAATCCTTCACTTAACCGAGAGAGCTTTCCGACTAATTTTAAGGCATTGTTTCCAAAAGGAACAAAAGAAAAATTTACTGCCTTTAAAGACAGCATCTACTTTTATCAAGACTCTGTTATGCTAAGACCAGAGCCCGTGGCTCCCAAATTCGTTATTCCTAAAGATGGAGAACCATTCGTTTACAAAGTTCGCTCTGGTGATGTTTTAGGTGTTATAGCTGAACGTTTCAATGTTCGAGTATCACAAATTCAAGACTGGAATAACCTCAATGGAACACGTATTGATATTGGCCAGAAATTAACCATCTATGGTAAAAAGAAATCCAATAATAAAAATCCAAAACCGAAAGAAAAAGAACCAAAGGTTATTAAGCCTAAAGAGAAAACACCGATAACAAGCAAAGGAGTTCAAACAACTTACACTGTTAAGTCTGGCGACAACCTATGGATTATTGCAAAAAAATTCTTAGGAGTTTCAGCTCAAAACATTATGGACTTCAATAAAATTGATGCCAATTTAGACGTAGGACAAGTACTAAAAATTCCTAAAAAATAGATGGAAGATAATACATCTGACAATAAAAATACCCACCCAATACTTACACTAACAAGTTTAGTCGTTGTTATGGTATTATTGTTTTTAGTGATGCTTGTCTTTCCTGAAAAAGGAATACAAATTGGTAGTTCTAAGATACAATTCCCAACGGTTAACGATTTTTTCATCCCTCAATTGGAGGAAGATAGCTTATCAAAATATGAAAACGATTTGGCTGAATTGTTTGACTCTACCATTGTCGTAAGTAAAATTGATTCCGCAATAATTCAACACAAATTAGACTCTTTAAAGAAATTCAGGCAAGGATTACAACTTAATGATAAAGGTAAATCTGCTATGCATCGCTTTTTTGCGGCCTTAGACAATGCCAAGAAGAAAAAGGTAAGAATAATGCATTATGGCGATTCTCAAATAGAAGCAGATAGAATTACTTCGTACTTAAGAAATGAATTACAAAAGAAATTTGGAGGTTATGGTGTTGGTTTATTTCCGATTATACAAGTTGCTCGAAAAATGAGTGTCAACACAGAATTTTCCGAAAATTGGAAAAGGTATCCTGGGTTTGGAAAAAAGGACTCTACCGTTACACATATGAAATATGGTGCTTTAATGGCTTTTTGCCGTTATGCTCCAATCCCTAAGACCAAGATCATCAATGATAGCATTAATCATGAAGGTTGGTTAAAAATAAAGAAACCAAGAGCATCTTATGGCAGAACAAAAACCTATTCGCAACTCAAAATATTTTTAAGCAATTCTCATTCACCAATTAAATATAAAATTGTAGCTGATGGTGTTGATATTGTTGTTGGTGTTATTCAACCCAACACCCCTTTCCAAACTTTAAAAGCAAATTTCAAAACCACTCCTGAAGAAATAACTGTATCATTTAATGGAAGTGATAGTCCTGACATATATGGTATTTCTTTAGAAGGAGGAAGTGGTGTTGTTATGGATAACATTCCTTTGCGAGGTTCTTCTGGAACCATCTTTACCAAACAAAATTCCACAACATTGAGCAACATGTATGCAAGCCTTTCTCCCAACTTAATTATAATGGAATTTGGTGGGAATACTATCCCTTACATTAAAACTGATAAAGGAGCATCTGATTATGGAAAATGGTTTCAGTCTCAGATCTATTTTATGAAAAAAAGAAATCCAAATGCTGCAATCATTGTAATTGGACCTGGAGACATGTCTGTAAAAGAAAAAACAGAATACGTTACTTACCCTTATTTAGAAGATGTTAGAGATGCCATGAAAGAAGCTGCAATTAATTCTGGATGTGTCTTTTGGGATATGTATGAAGTAATGGGTGGGAAAAACTCGATGCCTAAATGGGTAGAGGCTGAACCTTCTTTAGCTGCATCAGACTATATTCATTTCAGCCCAAAAGGTGCAAAAAAAATAGCAGAAGAGTTCAATACTAAGTTATTTGAAATGTATAACGCTTATAAAACAGGAAATAAAGCTGTAGTCAAAAAAGAAGCAAAACCAAAAGAAAAACAACCTCCAGTTGTAAAACCAATCGAGGATAAAAAAGAAATCAAAGATGCAAAAAATAAAAAATGAGCACATTTAATAAATACATCATTACAACTATACTAACGCTTTGTTCTTTGGTTACTATTGGACAAGGAAATCCTCATTTACTTCCTGAGCACAATTTTGTGGTTTATGATTCAAGTGACATTCGTTTTTACAATGACAGTTCTAATTACGATCATTTTTTTGGAAAATTGGATGAGCTAATTTTTGAAGGAAAGGGAAAAATAAATGTCATGCAAATTGGAGGATCTCATATTCAAGCAGATATTTGGTCTGACCAAATACGTAAAAACTTCCAAAACCTATCTCCAAACTTAAATGGTGGAAGAGGGTTTTTATTTCCCTATCGATTAGCACATACCAACAACCCTTACTATTATAAATGCACTTCTACAGGTGAATGGGTAGGGTTTAGAAACTCTTTAATGAAACAAGATACGACATGGGGTGTCTCAGGAATAACAGCATCCACCCAAGATAGCGCAGCTACACTCAAGTTCTATTTTAGAGGAGATCATACACCTTACTATGATTTCAACAGCATTAAAATATTTCATGATGTAGATGATACTGATTACTGCATTGAGCCAATATCTGATACTTGTTCGCTTATTAGAATAAACAGGGAAATAGGTTATACTGAGTTTGTTTTTGACCACCATATAGACTCTTTTGAATTGAATATTTATAGGAGCGATACAACACGCTCTTCGTTTAATTTGTATGGAATTAGTTTAGATAATGATGATCCTGGTTTAATTTACAATTCAATAGGAGTAAATGGAGCAAGCACTAAAAGTTATTTAAGATGTGAACTGTTTACGCAGCATCTGAAAGCGATAAATCCAGATTTAGTTATTTTTTGTATTGGAATAAATGATGCCTACGATCCTAATTTCTGTGAAAATTGTTATGAAAAAAATTATGACACACTGGTTAGCTGGATAAGATCAGTCAACCCTGATGTCGAGTTTCTATTCGTCACCAATAATGATAGCTACTATAAACGAAGATACCCTAACGAAAGGGTTTATAAAGCCAGAGATGCAATGATTAGCTTGGCGAATAAACATAATGCTGGAATGTGGGACATGTTTAATGTTATGGGAGGCTTAGGATCAGTTAACAAATGGATTAAATACGGATATGCTAAAAAAGATAAAATTCACCTTACTAAAAACGGATATATTTTAATGGGAGATTTAATGTTTTCTGCTATTATGAAAGAGTATGACAAACATCTTAAACTATCAACTGCTGAATGATTAAAGCTGTAATATACGATATGGATGGAGTTATCATTGACTCTGAACCGCTATGGAGAGAAGCTATCATTTTTACATTCAATAATGTGGGCTTAGATTTTAATGAAGATATGTGCAGAATTACACAGGGGATGAGATTGATAGAAGTGGTAGAATATTGGTATGAAAAAACTCCGTGGAGTGGAAAGACAATAGAGGAAGTTGAAGCTGCTTTATTAAAAAAAGTAACTGAACTAATCATTGAAAAAGGAATTGAAATGGAAGGTGTCGCTACATCTCTCGATTATTTTAAAACAAAAGGATACAAAATTGGATTGGCCTCCTCCTCTGCTCTATCATTGATAAATACTGTTTTAAAGCAGTTGGATCTCGAAGATAAATTTGAAGTTGTTAATTCAGCAGAGCATCTGAATTATGGAAAACCACACCCAGAAATTTTCATTAAAACCGCTCAACAATTAAATGTAAAGCCCATTGATTGTCTGGTGATAGAGGATTCTTTCCATGGAGTATTAGCTGGAAAAGCAGCAGTAATGCAAGTTATTGCTATTCCAGAAGCAGAAAACCACAACAATCCAAAATTTAACATTGCTGATTATAACATTAAGAGCTTAACAGAAATAGAAAATCTAATCTTTGAATGAGGTAACAAACATATCTGAATGGTTCTCTTGGTTTTTTAGTTTCGAAAACATCAAGCACATCTTCACTTACAATGAAGGAGAGCCCATGATTTTTACCCAATTCTTCTTTTGGGGATTCTTTGCTGTTGTCTTGTTGATTTATTCCATTATCCACAAAAAAAGAGGGTTACGTAATGCCTATTTATTTTTAGTAAGCCTTTTCTTTTACTACAAAACCAGTGGTCTATTTATTAGTATTCTCTTATTCTCTACATTTTCGGATTACATTATTGGCTGGCTTATTTATTCATCAAAAAAGAAGCTTTACAAAAGGATTTTTGTAGCAACCAGTGTATTCATTAACCTTTTTGTACTCTGTTATTTTAAGTATGCTTATTTCTTTACCGATTCCTTCAATGAATTTTTCCATACGAATTATGAAGTCTTTAACCATTTTGCCCATTTTACAAATGAATATGCTGACACCCACTTTACTGTAAATAAAATTCTATTGCCTGTGGGAATTTCCTTCTACACCTTCCAAACAATTAGTTATGCCGTAGATATTTACCGCGAAGAAGTAAAACCTGTTAAAAGCATTCTTGATTTTGGTTTTTATGTTTCCTTTTTCCCTCAATTGGTAGCGGGACCAATTGTTAGAGCAGCAGACTTTATACCCCAGTTATATAAGCCCTACAATCTTTCCAAGTACAATTTTGGGTTAGCTTTATTCTGGATTCTAAAAGGATTAATCAAAAAAGTAATTATTGGCGATTACATTGCCGTTAATTTTATAGATCGAATCTTTGACAACCCGATGATGTTTACTGGGTTTGAAAATTTAATGGCATTATATGGCTATTCCTTGCAAGTTTATGCGGATTTTTCAGGATATACGGATATGGCCATTGGAATAGCACTTTTAATGGGCTTTACGCTACCCAAAAACTTTAATTCACCCTATAAAGCTAAAAACGTAGGTGAATTCTGGAAGCGTTGGCATATAAGTCTATCCACCTGGCTAAAGGATTACCTGTACATCCCACTTGGCGGTAATCGTGGAGGAAGTATCGGTACGTGGATAGCTTTAGTATTTATCATTGCATTTATTGTAATGCTGTCTGGTAAGATGATTGTACTCTATTCATTTATATGGGTAGGGTTACTTTTTACTTTCTTAGCGATATGGGTTAAAAGTTTCAGAGCTTGGTTAACAACCAACATCAATCTTTTAATTACGATGCTATTGGGTGGTTTGTGGCATGGAGCAAGTTGGCAATTCGTTATTTGGGGTGGTCTAAATGGTTTAGGTCTGGTTGTTTATAAGCTTTGGAGAAAAATTAGTCCTTATGAAAAATACGATAATTTTTTAGCCATTGTCGTTAAAGTATTTGTCACTTTTAATTTCATCACCTTTACGCGTATCTGGTTTAGAGGCGAATCCATGGAATCTACTGGTCAAATCTTAACTCAAATAGGGAGTAATTTTAACCTGTCATTGATCCCCGAAATTTTGAGTTCCTACAGTAACGTATTTATAATGATGTTAATCGGGTACATCATCCATTGGTTACCAAGTAACGTTAAAGACTGGTATCGAGAAACCTTTATTAAACTTCCTTTAATTGTAAAGATATTGGTAGCAACTATAACTGTTTTTGCAGTTTATCAAGCCATGTCATCGGAATTACAAGCATTTATTTATTTCCAATTTTAAATAAAAGTTAAATATTTTGTTAATATATCAGCTTAAGCCCTGATTAATGCAGTATTTAATTTTAATTTATTAAGTTTGATTTCACTATTAATTTAAAGCAAGTATTTATGAAACATTTATCTCTTATTCTATTGTTGGTATTACCAACGTTGTTAATCTCTCAAACGGTAAAAACAGCCAAAGACTTTGATTTGGAAGTCAGCAAACCTTTCCCTGTTGTAGATGCAAAAGTGAAAGATTATTTTATACACGATGATGAAATATTAGCAATAAAAGTTAGTGGTAATATTACGCTTCAGAAATTTGATGCCAATTCATTGGATCAAAAATCAAGGAAGGAAGTTTCGATAAAAAAGAATATGCCTAGAGGCTTTGTTCATGAGGCTTTTATTCAAAATGGAGATAAGGTTTTTCAATTTTTCAATGTGTGGGACAAACCAAATAAAACAGAACAAATATTTGTGCACGAAATAAGTTTTGGAAGCATGAGTATAGGGAGTAAAAAATTGGTAAGTAAAATTAAAGGTAAAGTTAAGAGTGCTATGGGAAGCAATAAAATTAACCTTTACCAATCTTTCGATTATTCGAAATATTTAATGGTTTACCACAGACACCCTAAAGTTAAAAGTGACAAGGTAAATAAAGATAGAATTGGAATGACTGTTTTGGATGAAAACATGAAGGTTATCTGGGAAAAAGAAATCACTATGCCTTACACCGAAGCAATAATGGATAACTTAGGTTACACCATCGATTCTAAAGGGAATGCCTATGTATTAGCACGAGTAAGAAGTAGTTCTGATAAAACAAAGTCGCATTTAGAATTATTGAAATACAATGACTCTAATACTCCTAAAATAACAGAGGTTAAGGCAAACGGAAAGCATTTTCCTCATGGGATTACGTTAGTAGAAGGAAAAGGTGGCATTATTTACTGCGCTGGATTTTACGGTGAAGGACGGTCAGCAAATGGTATATATGTATCAGTAATTAATAAAGATGGTGCTATAGAAAATGAACAATTTCATGACATCCCTTTAGAAATTATTAACCAAAATGTAAGTGAGCGGAAACAAGGGAAAAATGCAAAAAAAGAAAAGAAAGGAAAAGAAATCGGAATTCATGAATTAGACCTTGACCATATCATCGTTAATGATGATGGAAGCTTTTTATTGGTTGGAGAAGTTTATTATGTAACCAGAAGCACAACAAGGACTTCAAATGGAGGTACAAGAACAACTTACCACCACCATTATAAAGAAATGTTTATGTCAAAACTTACCGCAGCTGGTAAAGTTGATTGGATGAAAAAATTAACAAAAAGTCAAACATACTCAACTTCTGGAGGTGGAGGTTTTGGTTTTGGAGGTTTTTCATCAGCTTCGTTTAATAGAGCTGGTCCAGACTTATCTTATAAGTATATGTCAACTGATACTGACCACTACTTGTTGTACTTAGATAACATTAAGAACCTTAACTTACCTGTAAATAAATATCCTGCTACACATTCATCAGGTAAAGGAGGATTCTTAACTGCTTACAAAATTGGTGATGCAGACGGAGCTGTTTCTAAATTATCATTATTTGATTTAAAAGATGTGAAGGGAATTCAAGTATATCAATTTAATACGGGTAGAATTATGCAACCTAGTAATGATGAGATTATCTTAGAATTATACAAGAAAAAGAAACAAGACATCATGATTAGAATTAACATTAAATAAACGAGTAAAATAAGAAGCTCGATTTTAAAAGCTCCTATGAATGTAGGAGCTTTTGTTTTTATAACTAAAGTTAGAAAAATGGATGGAACAACAAATGCATTAAATTGGTTTGAAATACCAGCAAACGACATACAACGTAGTAAAAAATTCTACGAAACAATTTTTGAGATTGAAATGACTTACATGGAGATAATGGACACCAAAATGGCCATGTTTCCTTTTGAACCAGGAAGTGGTAAAGCTTCAGGGGCAATCATAGAAGGGGAACATCATAAACCCAGCGGTGAAGGAACTTTTGTGTACTTAAATGGAAATCCAGCAATGGATAATGTGTTAAGTAGAGTTGAAGCTGCAGGTGGAAAAATAGTTCAACCTAAATTCAGTATTGGCGAAAATGGAAATATAGCTTATATCATGGATACTGAAGGAAGTGTAGTTGGCATCCATTCTATGGCCTAATAAAGAATAGATTCTGACATAATTCATTATTTTTGTTTCTCATTATTCGACAACGTTTTCTTATGAAAAAGATATTACTATTTATAGCACTGTTCTCTGCAATAAATTCATTTTGCCAAACAGATTCAACCTTTATAAGAAAAGTGTATGACGAAGCTTTAGAAAGAGGTGAAGCTTATGAGAACTTAAGAAGCCTATGCAAAGACATTGGAGCAAGAATAACAGGTTCTGCTGAGGCTGAAATGGCTGTGAAATGGGGAGAAAAACTATTAAATTCCTATGGATTTGATAAGGTTTATCTACAAGAAATCAAAGTCCCACATTGGGAAAGGGGTACTAAAGAAGCAGCCTGGGTAATTAATGAAAAAGGAGAAACTTACAAGCTTGACATTTTAGCATTAGGAGGTTCCATAGGAACGAATGGGTTAATCTCAGGTGAAGTAATTGAAGTTGCTAATTTAGAAGCTTTACAGCAACTTTCAGAAAACGATGTAAAAGGAAAAGTTGTTTTTATAAGCCAAGCTTTCGATCAAAAGCACATCAACACTTTTCATGCCTATGGTGGTTGTTATCCTATACGAGGAAAAGGAACAAATGAAGCAGGGAAACTAAATGCTAAAGCAGTAGTCATTCGATCACTGGCTACTCCTGAAGATGATTTTCCACATACAGGAACCATGCATTACGATGAAGGTGTAAATAAGATTCCTGGAGCAGCAATGAGTACTAAAAATGCTACCATGCTTTCTGCTTGGTTAAAAAAGGGGAAGGTTACCTTAAAAATGGAGATGGATTGTGAGAAATTTGAAGATGTTACTTCTTACAATGTAATTGCAGAAATGAATGGTAAGGACAATAAAATAATTACTTGGGGAGGACATTTAGATTCATGGGATGTTGGAGATGGTGCTCATGATGATGGAGCAGGAATTGTGCATTCGATAGAAGCATTAAGAATATTAAAAAAATTAGGATACCAACCCAACCACAAATTGAGGTGTGTGCTTTTTATGAATGAAGAAAATGGTAACATGGGTGGAAAAAGTTATGCAAAAATAGCTTCAGAAAACAAGGAGGAACACATTTGCGCCATAGAAAGCGATAGAGGTGGTTTTCTACCTGTTGGCTTTGACATCAATGGAACGGAAGAACAAGTTAAGTTTGTCAATCAACATAAAGAATTGCTTTCCGATTTTGAACTTTTTCGTTTTAAGAAAGGATATGGCGGTGTAGACATAGGCCCTCTAAAAGAATTTTATCCTGACATGATACAATTGGGAATGGCCATTAATTCTCAAATTTATTTTAATTACCACCACTCTAACAATGATGTTTTTGAAAATGTAAACCAACGTGAATTAGAGCTTGGTGCTGCCGCAATGGCAACAATGATTTACTTAATGGATAAATCGTTAAAGTAAAATGAAGAAAGTATTTATAGTAATAATCTCGCTTTTTTTATCCTGGAACTCAACTCAGGCACAACAAAATGGTATAGAGGTAGGCTTTGCTTATGACAATTACTTTGGAGATAATGCTGGATCTGGACAACTAATGGGAATTAGGCTCTCTTATGAACAAATGAAAGAGTTATTTGGCCGATCAGGATCATGGCGAAGTGGTTTTCAATTCTCTTTTGGTGACTACAATCATAAATTAACTGCGACAAGAAATTCAAATTTTAGTTCAATAGTGATGCCTAATCAAATTGAAGTAAAAGGAGTAACAAATTACAGGTCGCTACAATTTGAAATTACCCAAAAAATGTATTTTGGTAATGGAAATTTCCAATATGGTGGATTCTATTTATTATTTGGGTTCGGATTTAACACGGTAGCACGTGAAACAACCTTGAAGTATCCTACCATTAATGACAGTCAGTATTACACCATTAAGGATAGTCCAGGAAGTGGTTCTGAAACAATCTATCAGGCAACATTAAACATAGGAGGCGGATATGAATTTCACATGGAGTATTTTAACCTCTTTATAGAGAGTGACCTGAATACACCTCTTTTTGCAATAAAAGATATTGACCTCGGAGAATTTGAATTCGATGATCGTGGTCACAATTATTATGGATTAGTATTGGGAATACGTATTAATTTTCCATATTAGCATTAAGTTTATGAAAATGATTAAAAAAAACAACATGAAAAAAGCATTATTGACTGTTACATTCCTTGTATTTTTAGGGTGTATTAACGCTCAAAAGACAAAAGTATACTCATCACCTGCTGTTACGCTTAAAAACAATATCGTTGCACCTCAAGGATTAACCATTCGATCAGACAATGGTGATGATGAATACATCATGGCCTATAAGAAGGGATTTATTACACAAGGTGAGTACATAAAGAACATTTTAAAAGCTGGAGAAAAGTTCACCTTTAGCTTAACTGAAATTCCAGAGGACTTAGGTTTGGATACGGAAAACCTCAACAACATTGATTTCTCAAGATTTAAGTACAAGAGTGACAATTATTACTACAGTATTTCAGAAGGAGAAGGAAAAAGGATGATGGAAAAGATCAATGAAGATTTATCAAATTTAGGGTTTAGAGTAAATATTACCGAGCAAACGCTGTTTAAGGAAAAAGTAGATAAAGTAGATTTTAGCATTGGAGCTGAAGTGGTATCAACGTTGGTAAAAACATTAGGAACTTCTGGATATAATATTTCTACAGTGGTTAAATGGGTAGTGTATGATATGAATAAGGAAAAGGTAGTACTCAATACAACAGCATTTGGATATTCTAATACGAAAAAAGCACAACCGTATGCTAAAGAATATGAGCGGGCTCTGAGAGACGCAATGAATCATTTAATTTACGATGATGAATTTCAAAAAATAGTGACGAGTAAGGTGACCAGAAAGGAAGAAAAAGACATGGAAGAAGCATTAGAAATTGACTTTACCGAAAAAATACCTGAAACAGAAACAGATTTTTTAGACCATGTAAAAAATGCTACGGTTACCATAAAAACGGAAAGTGGACATGGAAGTGGTTTTTTAATTAGTTCTAATGGCTATATTCTTACCAACAACCATGTCATACAAGAAGAATCATCTATCGAGGTGTTGTTAAACAGTGGGTTAATTATAGATGCAGAAGTTGTAAGACAAAATGCTAAAAAGGATGTGGCGCTATTAAAAGTTGTAGGAAAAGGTTTTAAATCAATTCCAATATCTAAAGAAAAAACCACTGCTGGAATTGAAGTTTATGCCATTGGCACTCCAAAAGACTTAAAGTTAGGGCAAACGGTTACCAAAGGTATAATCAGTGGTAACAGAGTATTTGAGGAAAACACGTACATCCAAACTGATGTAACCATCAATGAAGGAAATAGCGGTGGGCCTTTAATAAACCTCAAAGGAGAAGTTGTTGGTATTGTTTCTTCTAAGCTTGTTGGTGATGGAATAGAAGGAATAGGGTTTGGAATTCCAATTAAAAAAGCATTGGAAACGTTGAACATTAAGAACTAAACGTTAAGGTAAAGTTAAAACCCATCTATTAAACGTTAAATTGAGTTAAACGATTTGTGCTCTATATATCTAATCTATATATTTACCGATGTAAGATAAAATGACAGCAGTTCTCAACATAAACGGAATATCCAAAAGCTATGGAAAAGTAAAGGCGCTAAACAACCTTACACTTCAGATTAATCAAGGTGAAGTTTTTGGTATTTTAGGACCTAATGGAAGTGGAAAAACGACCACATTAGGTATTATATTGGATGTGTTGAATGCTGATGCTGGTTCTTTTACATGGAATGGAGAAGCTCCAAGTAAATACAGCAGAAAAAAAATTGGCTCTCTTTTAGAAACGCCTAACTTTTATCCTTACCTAACAGCGCGTCAAAATCTTTCTATTGTTTGTAAAATAAAAGAAGTTAATGAAAGTGAAGTTGATAGAGTGCTTAGTGTTGTTGATCTAATCAGCAGAGCAAACTCAAAATTCAAGACCTTCTCTTTAGGAATGAAACAACGTTTAGCCATTGCCTCTGCCCTACTTGGAAACCCGGATACATTAGTTTTAGATGAACCTACAAATGGGTTAGATCCACAAGGAATAGCTGAGATTAGAGCCATAATTTTAGATTTGGCTAACGAAGGTAAGACCATTATTATGGCCAGCCACATTTTAGATGAAGTAGAAAAAACATGTACTCACGTTGCTGTTTTGAAGTTAGGAAACCTATTGACCCATGGTCCTATACAGACCATCTTAAATACCCAAGAACAAGTTTGTGTTTCTTCGGATGATTTAGAAATTCTAAAGTTAACATTAAGTCAAATTGATGGTGTTAGCAACATCAATCAAACTGGTGGTAAAATTTATTTAATGCTAGCTGAAGGTAAAGATAGTGCCTATTTAAATAAAGCATTATTCGACAAAGGGATTGTTGCCTCAGAAATTGGAATACAAAAATCAGATTTAGAAGCTAACTTTTTAGAACTCATAAAATAGATGTTAGACTTAATCAAAATAGAATACAAAAAGATTATCCCTTACCGTACATTTTGGGTTATCTTCGGATTGGTTTTTCTATTGACCCCTGCCGTATTTTATGGTATTGGGCAAATGGGAAATGACACCGTTTCCTTTTCTTCTATCTATCAATTCCCAGATGTATGGAATAACATTACTTATTTAGGAAGCTGGTTTAATCTTTTAATTGGAATGTGTGTGGTGATACTAATCTGCAACGAATTTTCTTTTAAAACGTTTAGACAACACGTAATTGATGGTCAAGATAAAGTCGACTTTATTGTCTCAAAAGTGCTCTTAATTGTATCTTTTGCTTTATTCAGCGCGCTTTACTTGTTTATCGTAGGGTTTTTGTTTGGATCCATTTCTGGAGGATCTGATGTCTCTTTTGTGAAGGACATCAAATACCTTTTAATCTATTTTATTCAAGCAATAGGCTATATGAGTGTTGCGCTAATTGTTGCCACCTTGGTACGCTCTACTGCATTATCTATTATTTTATTTTTATCTTCCATCGCAATAGAAAGCATTATTCAATTAGCTATACCATATCCTTTTGACAAGTACTTTCCGATGGAAATCATTGCGAATTTGACGCCTAATCCTTTTTTAAAGGACATAGCGGTACAACCAGGAATTGAGATAGCAAACCCTTTGGCTGAAGCTCAAATACCATTAAACACTACTCTAATTGTAGCTGTAGTATACATCTTTATTTTCTGGGGAATTACTTACTTTATCCTTACAAAAAAGGACATTAAGTAATTTATTAGATTTGAAGGGTAAACGTATAATGCGAATAAAGTGCATATGCACTTTATTCGGTTGTTAGCCACAAGCAGAAAAACGTATATAATAATGGAATTAGACAGAAAAAAACATTGGGAAACAGTTTATGAAACTAAAAACCCAGACCAAGTAAGTTGGACACAAGAAATCCCAAAAACTTCGCTTGAATTTATAAACTCATTCGGACTAAATAAAACTGCAAAAATAATAGATATTGGCGGAGGCGATAGTAAACTTGTGGATTATCTGCTTGACTCAGGATTTGAAAATGTGAGTGTTCTTGACATTTCCTCTAAATCACTTGAAAAAGCTAAAACCCGACTTGGCGACAAAGCGAACAAAGTAAATTGGATTGTAAGCGACATAACAGAATTTGAACCAAAAATGACTTTTGATGTTTGGCATGACAGAGCAACCTTTCATTTTCTAACTACTGCCGACCAAAGAATAAAATATATGCAAACCGCAAGAAAATCTGTTAACGGATTCTTGACAATCGGAACCTTTTCAAAAAATGGGCCAGAAAAATGCAGTGGACTTGAAATAAAACAATATAACGAAGAGGAATTAACTTCGGAATTGAAAGATGGATTTGACAAAATTAAGTGTGTAACAGAAGACCATTTAACACCTTTTGAAACAACGCAGAATTTTTTGTTTTGTAGTTTTAGAAGACAACTGAATTAAAAAAGCCAGTGGCTAACAAAGTGTATAAAACATAGCTAAATTAGGCTTTACCAGAGGTTTTTGTTTATCTGCCAAGTCCGCCAAATTTTTAATTTGGCTTTTACGTTGGATAAGTTAAAAACAAAATTAAAAATTTAGCTATGTTTTATAAACCCAAAATTATTACCTTTTTACACGCTACGTTTCATACACCAATCGTTATAGAGCATTAAAATCAAGACAAAGTGCAACAATCACAAGACATAATTATTTGGGAGGGAGACCTTGATGATGATTGCCTTGCCCCGAATAATCCTGCTAAATTAATGGATTGTAAATTGATAAAATTATGTGTGTAAGCCAACGCTAAAAGCCATACACATTTGCAATTCGCATCAGCCAATTCATAAGCCCGAAATTGCAAAAGAGTATGTCTTTGCCAACGCTACGAGATGAACGAAAAAAAGTACGAAAACACAACAACGTATAACCAAAATTGTTTCATTTAGCAAAATAGAATAATTCTAAACCTTTATTTTGTTAAATTTATCAAACGAAAAATTGCAAAACCAAAACACAACTTTGGTTATACAAACACGTTGGCGTTAATTAATAAGTTGAAGCATCAAATGACATCAGAATTAAACATATCCGATTTCCAAACCCAATTAGATAACACAACTAAGATTGGAGATCCAAGTACAAAAGGGACTCCTTTTGCAATTTTGACAATTTTAGAAAGTTCTAAAAAGTCATTTTATGGGAAATTTGACAAGAAATGTTTTGAATTGACTAAAAACGCCAAACTGTTCCCAATTCCATATATTATATCTGGCAATTTTAAATCTACTGACGACTCACGAACTACTGTTGACTTTAAAATCAAACCAATTTGGTTCGGATACTTATGGGTGCGTATAATTCCTTTTGTTGGAATAATTCTGTTTAATTATCTAATAATAACTAAAACAGATGTCTTGCCTACTGACTTATTAATCGTTGTGAATGCATTCCTTTCATTAATGTTTTTACCAATTTTTATACTGAATTATAAAAAGAAAAAGATGGACAGAGAATTCAGAGAAGTATTCAAGATAACTGATTAAAAAACATATCGCCAACAATCTCTATATTCCATATTGTTTTAGTTTCGTTATTTTTGACTAAGGTCAAAAACAAAACGAAAACATAGAGTTGTCGTTATACGTAATTGAAGATTTCCATCAAGAATCCTCATATTTACTACTATAACCTAATTTTGCTACTTTTATTGAAATGAAAAAATTGTTTTATATTCTACCCATTATTTTGCTCTCCATAGGTTGTGGTATGAATGAAG
>JAJCYO010000052.1 GCA_029262875.1 Flavobacteriales bacterium | reverse complement strand
GAAGAATTAATGGATTTGGATAATCAATCTACTTCTGCTAACATGCCAGAACTTGTTAGCAAATAATCATCTGCAGCATTCGCCAATTTAGATTTCGACAGATAATATTTTTGAGGGTAGTAAACAAACAAACAACTTCCTTCTTTTAACATCTCCACAACCTCAACAAAACTATCCATAGGTAATGAAGGACAACCTAAGCTTCTTCCTAACCTTCCATTCTCTTCAATAAATTTATGGCTAACATAATCTGCTCCATGAATAATTATTCCTCTATCTCTCGCATTGCAATTGGAGTATTCTAATCCATCTAATTTCATCGAAAAACCTCTTTTACCGTCATATGTTTCAGCAGTTGTATAAAACCCTAAGCTAGTTTGGTAACTACTTTGTTTGTTCGAAAAGTTATAAGCAAATTCTTCTCCGGTATTTCTTCCGTGCGCTACCAAACTTTTGTATACCAATTGCTGCGTTTCCATATCAATTACATAAAAACGTTCGGTATTCGAAGATAAGCTCATATCAACTATTGTCAAATACTTTTTATTAAGCAATTCATCATTTGATACAAGTTGATAGTACCCTTTTAAGGCAATATTGAATGCTTCAACATTTATTTCAGCATCATTAATACACTCATACAGCTGACCAGCATATTGATTAAAAGAAAACGTAGGTTCTTCCTGGCTTTCATCAACACCAACATCATTAGAAAATGATGTTAAAACCACCCATAAAATAGTAGCTATTATGGTTATACTTTTTCTCATAGGGGGAACAAAGATATAAATCCTGCTATCCCTTGCAAGTTATATTGATGATTTACAGTGTTTTAGGGTTATTTTTTAGACGAATAGCTCTTTTTTGCAGATTACTGGCCTCCATTTCCTCCTGAATTGAAGCCTCCCCCACTATTTCCGCCTCTTCTACCATTATCGTCCATTTTAATGGATCCAAAGGAGTAATGAAAAGAAACATAAAAAACCCTTGAAATAAACTTATTCTGTGTCTCAGCTGAGTAACCACCCAAATCGCTGCTAACATAATTATACGCCCTTGTATTAAATACATCACTAACTCTTACACCAATACTCCCTTTATCTTTTAATACTTTCTTTCTTACCCCAAAATTGACACCATACCTTGCAAACGTAGTTCCTTGCAATTGAACGCTTTTAGGGAAATAATTTCCATTTATTTGAATAGACAATCCTTTTTTTAATGTAAATGATGATGAATATTGAAAGCTCCAACGGTTTGTCGTTGAATTAAAGGTTCCTGCTAAATTTAAATCACTGTAAACTGACTGTGAATAATTTACGGTTCCATTTAACCTCCACCATTCAAATGGACTGTAACGGACTATAAACTCAAATCCTTTTACTATTAGGTTGGCAGCGTTATTATAGGTGGATATTACAACTCCTTGACTGTTCGTTTCCGAAAATCGTGTTTTCTTATCTCCAATTTGTCGAACATAAGCGCTTGGAGTCAACGTCCATTTTTCACCCTGAAATAAATAACCCAATTCATAAACGTTAATGTATTCAGGATTTAAATCGGGATTTCCAATTCTTAAACTAAACGGGTCGCTGTAATTTGGGAAAGGATTCATCTCCCATTCATTTGGTCGATTTATTCTTCTGGAATAGCTGAGTTTGAGCTCATGCTTTTCCATTAGTTTATAGGTGAGGTATGCCGAAGGAAAAAAACTATTATAGTGCTTAATAAATTCTTCGTTGGTGTTAATCAACCTAATCTTAGTTGTCACATTTTCAAATCTTGATCCAAATTTAATTCCAATCTTTTTAAACTGTTTCCCCATTGTAAAATAGGCTGAGTTTATATTTTGTTTGAAGGTTACTTCATTGTTTAAATTTAAATCTGGCGTAATCACATTGAACGTATCATTGCTTGCCGAATAAAATTCCCTTTGAGCATCTGAAATACTTGTCTCAACACCTGCTTCTAACTCTAATGAATCTGTTATTGGCAATACATAGTCAATTGCTCCTTCAAAATCATAATCTGTTCCCGGGTTACTGATGTTTTGTATTTCAGGAATTCCAGTTTCAGTATCATTGGCTAAGTAGAATTTTTCGTTAATCTTACTCGAACTCTTATCTGTATTTCTTGAATAGTCAAAATCAAAATCTAAGGTATGATCACCATCCTCATCAAATTCTGATTGCCAACCAACATTGATATCATTTCCTCTCCATGTATTTGATCGGTCTGTTACACGGTTAGAGTAATTTTGTAATACCTTATTGTTATCCAAAAAATCATATTGGTTATTTGTTAAACCATCTCCTCCTCCATTCCATCCGTCAAACTCAATGTAAAAAGTGTTTCCATCATTTACATAATAATCGATCCCTCCGGAATACCACAACCCACTATACGAATTTTCTCTATCGAAATTTAAATCCTGATAAAAAAGGGAGTCTGCTGTTGTATAAGTTCTATTGGTGGTGCCCTTACCTCCCCATGCTCCTTTATATAGCCCAGTATTCCCATAAATATTCATTTTCTTCCTTCTAAAATTTAAACTCATTGAACCATTGTAACGAGGAACCTCTCCATAGCCATAACTACCGTTTAGATTTCCATTGAACCCAACCGCCTTTTCTTTTTTGAGTACAATGTTTATGATCCCCGACATTCCTTCAGGATTATATTTTGCCGAAGGATTTGTGATCACTTCAATTTTTTCAATTAAAGATGCTGGAATATCTTTTAACAATTGTGACACAGGTATTGGGGAAGGTTTACCGTCAATTAATACTGTAACGCTATTGTCATTTCTTAAACTGATGTTATCTTCAACATCCACATCTACTGATGGCAAATTTTTAAGTGCATCTAATCCATTTCCTCCTTGACTTGCAGGGTCTTTGGATACATTGTAAACTGTTTTATCAATTTTTATCTCTACTAATTCTTTTTCAGCAACAACATTAAACTCATCCATGTTCTTGGAAAAAGAAGCCAATTGAAATGTCCCTATATCGAAAACAGGGTTTTTCTTATTGATTCTTATACCTTCTAAAACTTTAGTTGTGTAGCCAATAAATCCAATTTTAGCGTAATATATATCATGGTCTAAATCATCAACCTCAAAGTATCCCAAACTATCAGTTATCGCACCTGTTACAAGCGATGAATCGGAAGTCTTAAACAAAGAAACGGTAGCAAACTCAATAAAAGAGTTATTCCCTTCATCTGTAACAATTCCTTTTACGGTTCCGGATTGAGCTTTGATATTGATAATCCCAAAACATAATAATAACACCAATAAAAATTTGGAAAAACCCTCACCCATAAATATAATCCCTTTAATACTGCTGCAAATCTATAACACTGCAAACGAAACTTTCAACGTTTTATGTTAAAAGAATGTAAAAAAAGTTAAATGAAATGTAAACAACAGGTTATTAATCCTCTAATACCTCTTTATATTCGAAAGGAACTTGAGCAATGGAGGCTAAATCTTCTCCCAATGCTTCCATGTCTTCATCATCTTCATCAAAATTCCAACTCACTTTAACATTGTTATTGGAAGATTTATGGAAGGCTTCAAGCTTTTTCATTAAGATTAAAAGGCATTCTGTAGAATGGGTATTTAAATAATCTAAATGAACAAACAAGATTAAATCTTGGGGATTACTTTTTATGAAATCACAAATCCAGTTTTCTAATGGTTGGTAAAATTTTACCGGGTTTTCTGGAATAGAACGTCCAACTATTTTGAGTAATCCAGTAGTTGGATTAAAATCAATCGTTGGGGAATTAAACTTTCCTTCTATTAACAGTGCTTTCATAATAGAACAAAGATAATTTTTATCATGTATCTAAGAAAAGTTTAATGAACTTATTTCAATATCTCCGAAAAAGTTTTTTTGAATTTCTCAACTTTTGGACTTATCACCGCTCTACAATAAGGTTGAGTTCCATTGATATCAAAATAGTCTTGGTGATAATCTTCTGCAGGATAAAAGTCAGTAAATTCAGTTATTTCAGTCACAATGGGATTAACAAATGCCCCAGCATCATCTAATTTATTAAATAGATCCGTTGCTGTTTCTTTTTGTGCTTCGGTATGATAGAAAATTGCTGAACGATATTGTGTCCCAACATCTGCACCTTGCCTGTTTAAAGTTGTTGGATCATGCGTTTGCCAAAACACTTCTAATATTTTTCCTAATGAAACAACCTCTGGATCATAAGTTAATTGACAAACTTCAGCGTGTCCTGTAGTTCCAGCACAAACTTCTTTATAAGATGGGTTCTTAATGTTCCCTCCAGCATATCCTGAAACCACACTTTCAACACCTTTTATATCCTGAAAAATTGCTTCTACGCACCAAAAACAACCTGCACCTAATGTTATTGTATCCATATCTATATTATTAATTGTTGAATCTATTGCTACTTCTTCTGCTTTATATTCGTTACACGAAATTAAACCTAAACCAACAATAATTGTTACAATAAACTGCTTCATAAATTTGATATTTATTCAATAACTAAATTTACGCATGATTATTATTTAATAAGCTGCTATCAATTCTTTTATCTTATTGAAAGTCTTTTCTCCGACATTAACTAATGGTAAACGAACGGCATCTCCAGAAATTCCTAAAATTTTTAAAGCTGCTTTTACTCCTGCCGGATTTCCTTCAACAAACAAGTAATGGATCATTTCAAAATATTTATAATGTAATTTTCTTGCCGTAACCATATCGTCATTCAATCCATGCCTAACCATATCTGAAAATCCTTGCGGGAAAGCATTTGCAATTACAGATATTACTCCATCTCCCCCACTTGCCACCATAGGTAATGTTATGGCATCATCACCAGAAATTACTAAAAAATTATCAGGTTTATTGTTAATGATTTCCATGCATTGTTCTAAGCTACCTGATGCTTCTTTAACTGCAATGATTTTTTCAAAATCTCTTGCTAAACGCAATGTCGTTTCTGGCAAAATGTTAGAGCTCGTTCTCCCAGGTACGTTGTATAAAATTATAGGTAGCGTTGAAATTTCTGCAATGGACTTGTAATGCTGATAAATGCCCTCTTGTGTTGGTTTATTATAATAAGGGCTCACAGATAAAATCGCATCAACACCAGCAACATCAGTAGATTTAAAAGCGTCAACAACGGTGGCGGTACAATTCCCTCCTATCCCCAATACAATTGGTAATCTTCCATTATTCACGTTAATGATAAAGGCCAATGTTTCCTTCTTCTCTTCTTTGGTTAAAGTAACAGATTCACCCGTAGTTCCTTGCACTACTAAATAATCAATTCCATTTGAAATTAGATGTTCCACTAACTTTTCTAAGCCATTGTAATCAACACTTTTATCATCGTTAAAAGGGGTAACAATTGCTACACCTGTTCCTTTAAATTTATCCATCTTTATTTTTTTTACAAAGGTTTATTTATTTACTCATATATCGAAGAATTTTAAAAAATTTAATTTACTCTCTTTTCTTTTTAAATTAACTAATAAACTTGGTTAATTTAGACCTCAATTTAACACGCTTATGGTATCAAAAAAAGAAATAGTAGACAACTGGCTACCTCGTTATACTGGCACTGAATTAAAAGATTTTGGGAGCTACATTTTATTAACCAATTTTAATAATTATGTAGACTTTTTTGCAAAAAAGCATGGAGTAGAAGTTAATGGAAAAGATAAAGCAATGCCAAATGCCACCCATAATGGTATAACCATTATCAATTTTGGAATGGGAAGCGCAAATGCGGCTACTATTATGGATTTATTAAGTGCCATAAAACCTAAAGCATGTCTGTTTTTGGGTAAATGTGGTGGATTAAAGAAGAAAAATAAAATTGGTGATTTTATCCTACCATTGGCCGCCATCCGAGGTGAAGGTACTTCTGATGATTACTTCCCTGCCGAAGTTCCTGCTTTGCCAGCATTTACTTTACAAAGAGCTGTTTCTACTACCATAAGAGAAATGGATAAAGATTACTGGAGTGGAACTGTCTATACTACGAATAGGAGAGTTTGGGAGCATGACGAAGAGTTTAAGGATTACTTGAGAGCAATTAGAGCGATGGCCATTGACATGGAAACTGCTACTTTATTTATTACTGGTTTTGCTAATGCTATCCCTATGGGGGCTCTATTGTTAGTTTCTGACCAACCAATGATTGCTGAAGGAGTTAAGACAGATAGAAGTGATGCATCGGTTACTAAAAATTACGTTGACCATCACATAGAAATTGGCATCAAATCTTTAGAAGAAATCAAAAATAATGGTACCAGCGTTAAGCATTTAAAATATTCTTACTCTGAAGATTAATGGATCATGTTCAAATATTAAATGATCTTAAGAACAAGGTATATCATCCTGTTTATTTTTTAACTGGAGAAGAAACTTACTACATTGATTTAATTTCTGATTACATCGAAAACAACGTCTTGGATGAGGCTGAAAAAGATTTCAACCAGACCATTCTATATGGTAAGGAAAGTGATGTCGCAACGATTATAAGTGAAGCAAAACGTTATCCGATGATGGCAAATCACAATGTTGTTATCATTAAAGAAGCACAGCACTTAAGCCGAGAAATTGACAAATTAGAAGCTTACTTAGAACAACCAACTCCAACTACCCTATTGGTGTTCTGCTATAAGTATAAAAAAATTGATGGGAGAAAAGCAATTGGCAAAAAGCTTAAGAAGAAATCAGTTTATTTTGAGACCAAAAAACTATATGACAATCAAATTCCTGAATGGATAACGTCTTACCTAAAAAACAAAAACTACACCATTACACCACAAGCAGCTCTACTTATTGCTGAGTTTTTGGGTGCTGATTTAGGTAAAGTTGTTAATGAATTAGAGAAGTTAACCATTAATGTTCCTGAGGGAAATGAGATTACGCCAGATACCGTAGAGAAAAACATCGGAATCAGTAAAGACTTTAACAATTTTGAGTTGAATAAGGCCTTGGGAAGTAAAGACATTTTAAAGGCAAACAAAATTATTTATCATTTCTCTAAGAATGAAAAAGACCATCCATTGGTAGTAACCATTGGACTGATGTATTCTTTTTTCACCAACATTTTAAAATTTCATTACACAAAAGACAGGTCAAGAAACAATGTTGCCTCTGTCTTGCGTGTTAGCCCTTTTTTTGTTGGTGAATACGAAACTGCTGCAAAGAATTACAACATTAAGAAGTCGGTTAAGATAATTGAATACTTAAGAGATTACGACCTTAAATCTAAAGGTGTAAATAATACCTCTATTTCCAATAGTGAATTGTTAAAAGAGTTGGTCTTTAAGATTTTACATTGATTCAATGAGCAAATATGATATTATAATTATTGGTGGTGGAGCGGCTGGAATATTTGCTGCCATAAACATTGGAACGACCAACCCCAATTTAAAAGTGCTCGTTTTAGAAAAATCCACTAAACTACTTTCTAAAGTAAAAGTATCTGGTGGTGGACGATGCAATGTTACCCATGCTTGTTTTGAGCCAAAGGAACTCGTTAAGTTTTATCCTCGTGGTGAAAAAGAGCTCTTAGGTCCCTTTCACCAATTTCAACCAGGAGATACCATAGCTTGGTTTGCTGATAGAGGCATTGAATTGAAAATTGAAGCAGACGGAAGAATGTTTCCATCTACTGATGATTCTCAAACCATTATCGACTGTTTTTTAACTGAAGTAAGAAAATACAACATTGAGATTCGTTATCAATCAACAGTCGAACACATTGAAAGATTAGAGGATAAATTTAAGGTTCAGTTGCAGAATGAATCTTTAAGCTGTGATAAATTAATAATTGCAACAGGTGGTTTTAATAAGTTAGAAGGCTATAACTTCATTTCATCAATGGGACATACGATTGTCCCTCCCAATCCATCCTTATTTACATTCAATTTACCCAACAATGAAATTTTAAGCTTACAAGGAGTTGTTAGTGATGTTGAAATCAAAATATTAGGCAGTAAGTTTATTGAGCAAGGCCCCCTACTCATAACGCATTGGGGAGTGAGCGGCCCAGCTGTTCTAAAACTATCTTCATGGGCTTCTCGCTTTTTAAACGAAAAAAATTATGAGTTCGATTTTAGTGTTAATTGGTTACCTAACGATAATCATGAAAGTTTAAAAGAATTATTTACCAGATACAAACAAAACTATGGGGGTAAAAAAGTATTCAATCAATTTGAATTAGCCCTACCAAAAAAAATAAAACACTTTTTACTTGAAAAGTCGGGTATTTCTTCAGAAATTAAATGGGCTGATGTCACTAAAGATCAACTAAACAGGCTTATAGAAGTATTGCTAAATGATATTTACCAATCTAAAGGAAAGACTACCTTTAAGCAAGAATTTGTCAACTGTGGAGGAGTAAAATTGAACGAAATCAACTTTAAAACAATGGAAAGTAAAATCATCTCTGGCCTCTATTTTGCTGGTGAAGTATTGGATATAGATGCGTTAACAGGAGGTTTTAACTTTCAAAATGCGTGGACAACGGGGTGGATTTCTTCACAAAGTATAGTGAATAATTGATTTTTACTATGCTTACATAGCACTAATAACTCTTTCTTCCGATTATTGAACAATGTTTAATTAAATTATTTGGACACTCTTGCTTCAAAGAGTCACTTTTGATGTTTTTACTATGCAAGCATAATTAGTTAGCAAAAAAAGAAAAAATCTTTCATTGAAACTTGATTTCTCTGCCCAAAATATTTCCTTATTTCTTTTTGTGCTTCTGGGTTTGCAACTGTTACTATACTTTGAGGGTTTGTGACATGATTTAACTCATCAAATGACAAGAGTTCCTGACCATAAATGTGTTTCCCTATCTTTTTAGGATTATCACAAACCCAATGAAAACAAATGTTCTCAGTTATTAATAGTTGGGCCAAGGCTTTCCCCTTGCCTCCTGCACCCCATACTACCAAACTTTTTTCAGGATTATACTCTTGCACTAAAAAATAGTGCGTTTTAATTTCTATAAAGGTATTGTCAGCGTAATGCTCATCTGTTCGTGAAGTTCTAGTTGGGTAATCCCTCCAATGATGCAATACTTCATTACAAGGAATTGGTTTTAATCCATTCAAATAAAACCGAAAAGTCAAATCGTAATCTTCAGGATAACGGTTAGGGTGAAAAGCATCACAGTTTTCCAAATCTTCTCGATACACCATCCAACAAGGTGAAGGGATAACACATTCCTTATAAATGTCAGAAAAATTATCTCCTTTTACTATTAAATCGTTTAGCCATCCCTCATAATTTTTAAACCCTTCTCCTAACTCGTGTTCAGAAAAATATTTTACCAATCCAACAGCGATATTCCC
>JAJCYO010000051.1 GCA_029262875.1 Flavobacteriales bacterium | reverse complement strand
TCTGAAAAAGAAGGATCTGAACGTGCGTATGCCCATCTAAATGTCATAAACATGTTAGTCCCTGTAAAAGAAGTAAAATCCAAATAAGGTAAAACTATTTCATCTGCTGAACCATAATTTGTGTTGATGTAATTATCAATCTTTATGGAATAGCTTCCTGAAACTGAAGCCGCAGAATCTAATCCCCAGGTAACTCCCCCATCAAAATTATTGATAACTATTCCTTGAGGCGGATAAATTCCAGAATCAAAATCTTCAGTAAAGGGAACTGAAGACCCCACTCCAGGTGAGGTTACTGTTATGTAATTAGGGATTAATAAAGTATCTATTGAAGTACCATTTGAAGCAATTAACTGAACATCGAAACTTCCTAATGTACCATATGTTATTGTTGGGTTTTCAACAATTGAAGATGTAGGGCTACCTCCCGGAAATGACCATTGCCATGAAGTAGCATCATTTAGTGATATATCCATAAAATTAACCGTATTTCCAATGCAAACGGTTGGTGTTAAGGTTACAAAGTTGGCAGCTACACTACATATTGATGGAGCAACATAAGCGCTATCACAACCTGTTGCAACTAAATTTGCTTGACTCCAAATAACTGTACGAATCGTGTCTAACGTAGCTTGTATTCTCAGTTTCTGACCATTAGTAAACATGTCTTTACAGGCATCGTTAGTATAATTCATATAATTCTCTTTTTGATCAGCTACATCTGGAATATCATTAGAACAACTATTAATTACACTACAATTAAAACTTGGAGAAGCTTGTGGGGGGGTGTCACAAACATAATCTCCGTCTAAACACAAGTCAACACCACACCCATTATTAAATGTATGATACAATCCAAACCAATGTCCAATTTCATGTGAAGCTGTTCTGCCTAAACTTGATGAAGCCGTTCCTATATTTCCAAAGACATTGTGTCTTACCACCATTCCATCTTCATCTGGTGGTCCTCCTGGAAAGGAAGAATATCCTAATACTCCTCCAGTTATCGATTTTACCAAATAAATATTCATGTATTTTGTATTATCCCAGGCGCTCAATTGTTTTAACATCGCCCTTTCGTATGTCTTGTGATTGGTTAAACTTGAGTATACCCTTACAATGCCATTGGTACAATCTCCACTGGGATCAATTTTAGCTAAACAAAACTTCACTTTAGTATCCACCCCATTTCCATCTCCATTAGTCCCAGGAAGTTTTCCATAATCTTCATTCATTATCGTAATTTGACTTTGTATTTGAGCATCAGAAATATTTTCCGAACCTCCTATATGGATTACATGAATCACAACAGGTATCGTTCTTACACTATCATGACCTGCCTTATTTTGGTCTAATTTTTTAAGTTTCTCAACCTTAGACTGAATACTAGCTTCAGCCTGGAAAATACTTTTATTATTGGTGTACTCATCAAAATAACAAGGATTAGTAGTTTGTGCATTAGAAAGACTAAATATTAATCCAAAAAAAATAGTTAACCCAAACTGTTTAAAAAGATACTTCATGTCATCAAAATATTATTTTATTAAAAAGTTCTCCCTAAAGATAGGGAGAACTTTTGTAAATTATTCTACTAAATCCATTCCACATGTCGGACAAGAACCTTCTTCTTCATAGGTTTTTTCTCCTTCACATTTCATAGGGCAAAAATACGCAGTCTCAGCCACTTCCTCATGATGTTCGTCTTCATGTTCATGATGCCCTTCTCCTTCAGTATGTTCGTGGTGTTCCTCATCATGGTGCTCATCATTTCCACAACCTATAAAAGTTGCACTTCCTAATGTAAACAGCATTGCTACTCCAATTGTTAAAATTTGTTTTTTCATTGTTCTCATTTTTAGTTTATAATTGTCTTTATTGATCTTCTGCTTTATTTAATACAATTTGGACAATTTCTATTTGTATGTCATCCTTTAAATCTAACCCTTCTACATTTATACCCAAATCATCTTTTTTTACATTGAATTTTAGTGTTAATAGACATGAAAAAGCTCCTCTGCTGGATAGATGTTCCAATTTACCAGTTCCGTTAATCGTTTTATTGTTAGTAGAAATGACTCCCTGAACTTCAAAGTTTAACAGAGGATGGCCATTGGTATTAATGTATTCTACTCCGAGTTTTCCATTAAACTCAATTATATCATACTTCATTAAAGCCAGCTTCTTATCCAGTGAATCATTTCCTGTATAAAATGTAGATTTATCCATCTTCATTTCGAACTTAGCATCCTCATAGTTTAACAAAACCAACAACTCTTTTGTCGTAATTTTTAAAATGGTATCTGCTGAAATAGCTGTTATTACCATATTTCCATTTTGAGTTCTGTACACATCCTGAGCTTTACCCTCAAAAAAAGAAACAATAACTATCGTAATTAAAATACTTTTAAATAATGTTTTCATGTCTATAATGTTTATTTTTTATTTTGCTTCTGGTCGCTCGTACTGACAACATCCAGGCAAGTTATTGTAAATCTTTTCTGTTGCTCTAAATTCTTTAGTATCATACCCTACTTCTGCTATTTTCTTTTTTATTTCATCTAAAGAAATATCATGTGTATGATACACTACTTCTATCATTTTTGTTTCTCTATTCCAATCTGCCTTATCAATTCCTTTAACGTCTTTTAAAGCCCCTTCAATGGTTTTTTTGCACATTCCACAATTTCCATATACCTTAAAGCTATTCGTTTCTTTATCGTCATGGATTTTAATACTTAAATTTTCAGCAATCGTTGTAGTTGATGCCATAGAATGATTCACATTAAACAGCATTATACTTAATACTGATACATTTAAAATTAGTTTTTTCATTGTTTTTGTTTTTATGATTTATATAGTTTTTATTTAATGATTATGCCCACTCATTGGGGTTGATGTTTTTGTTTTAATTTCTGAATCCATTACTTTTTTAACTTCTCCACACTTCATCATTTTTTCTCCAAAATAGGGGTTCTTGATCTCTTCTATTTCGCTTAACCAAAATGCTCCTTTATCATTTACTGCCATTGGACAATAATCTTTGTAAACTTTTACTCCATGTAATCCAAAAGCTTCAATTGCAATGGAAAGAGTTTCCGATAAATTTTTAAATGATGTCCGTTGACCGTCTATATCGCTCGAAGAAATAATTTGAGAAAGTGATTTTTCGATAGTTTCATAACTCTTCATCCACAACTCATGAGCCTCATCATGCAATTCACTTTCATTTAATGTTTTTAATTTTTGTTGAAGTCCTACTGATTTTTGTTTTGCTTTTTCAAAATCCGTTTCAACTAAAGCATTTTTTAGTTCAATGTATTGATGAAAAAACAAAGTCAACTTTTGTTTGAACCCTTCAGAAACATGATACTTCCCAACATAACCTGAAGTTTGTGGGTTCATCATACTATTCTTTCCCGCCAATTGAGCCGCTGCGTCTACTTTAAACGTTCCATTTACAACTACTTCTTCTCCTGCCGTCAATCCTTGCTCAACTATGTAATGAGTACCTAAATCCAATCCAGTTGTAATTTCTCTAAAATGAAATGTTGGTTTATCAGTTTCGGGCACTTTAGAGTAAATAATAGAACGAGTACCTGTCCACATAATGGCTGATTTTGGAACAATAACTTTAGATTCTTCAATTGGAAGTTTAGCAGTAAAACGTCCTTCAGCAAACATTTCTGGTTTTAATTGTTTTGCTGAATTATTAAAATCAATTCTTACTGAAGCCGTTCGGGTTTTTGGATTTATCATGGGATCAATAAAGTTAACTATCCCTTCAAAAGTTTTTCCCATAACGGAACTAATTTTAAAATTAACTTTATCTCCTTTTTTTATCCAGGGGATATCTGATTCGTACGCATCAAAAACAATCCAGACACGATTCAAATCAACTACTTCAAATAATTTTGTTCCTTCTTTCACATAATCTCCTAAGGTTGCCATTCGCATAGTTACAATTCCCGATAATGGAGAAAGCACATCTATTTCTTGTTTTGGTTCTCCTCCAGCCTCTATTGCATTGATTTGTTTATCGGAAATGTTCCACAACTTGAGTTTATTTCGAGCAGCTTTATACAGCACTGGATTATCATCTTTGAATTTTAATGCTTCAAATAACTCTTGTTGAGCAGTAATTAATGCTGGTGAATAAATGGAAGCGAGTTTCTGGCCTTTTACCACTTCTACTCCCGTAAAATCAACAAATAATTTTTCTATCCTTCCAGAAAACCTAGAAGTAATTATTGAAATTCTTCGTTCATCTACTTTAACTTTTCCCTGCATAAAAACTTCTTTCTTTGGCTTAGAAAGCTCCACTTTTATTGTTTGAATATCTGCCATTCGAATTGCTTCTTGACTCATTTCCAAATTCAAAGGAGTATCCCCTAAATCACTTAGGAGAATTAAATCCATTCCACAAAGCGGACATTTACCTGATTCGTTTTGTCTGATTTGAGGATGCATCGAACACGTCCAAACTTCTTCTTTGCCCAGTTCGTGTTGAGAATGATCTTCAACCTTTCCCTTCTCCGAATTAGAAAAGACAAATTTGCCTAGAAATAATCCTATCACCAGTGAAAGGATTATTAACACAATTTTATTATTGAATATTTTCATAATATTTAATTTTAATACATTGATTCAATTTTAACTACCGCAACATTTTTGTCTTTAGTAGCTTGAATTAGTTGCAAATCATAATTCAACATCATCCTTTGAATTCTTAATATTTCTTCAAAGTCCTTTCCTGAATTGGTGTAACTGCTTACTATAATTTCAAGAGCTTGTTTTGCTTTTACATTTTGCTCATTATACAGTATGATTCTTCTTCCTGCATCGGCATAATTCACCCAATGCATTTCTAATGCTGTATTCAATTGATTTTGCTTGTTTTCAATTTGGAAGCCAACACTTTCCCCCTTAAAAATGGCTTCTTTTTTCTGTGCTTTGTATTTTTTTCTATAAATAGGAATAGTCAATGAAACCATTGGCATAAATGCATCTTTGCCATTGTCAGGTACAATCATATCAGTACGTTCGTTTACCAAAAAATAGCTTAATCCAATTCCTATCATTGGTAACCCTTGTTTTTTTGCTACTATCTCTGAAGATTTAAATGCCTCTTTTTGTAGGTTCAGACTTTTCAATTCATTGTTTAAGCTATTAATATTGTCATTTAGAGTCTCTTTTGTTTCTATAATCGAGAGAACCTCTTGCTGTTCTGGCAACAATATTTGTTCTCTTGTTTCCCTATTCAATAGGTTATTAAAGGCTATTTTTTTAACCTTAAGCTTATCTTCTAACAACAACTTCTTGTTCTTCAATTCGGCAATTTCCATTTGAATTCTAAGCACATCCACCATTCCAGTTTTAGTTCCTGTTTCGAATTTTTGGGTTGCTAAGGATTCAAAACTTGCTAAGATTTTCAAGTTTGCTTCAACTATCGTAATGGATTGTTTGAGTTCGTACATTTCATACCAAACCCGCTTAATTTGATAAAACAGCTGTTCTTTTTGAGCCTCAAAAAGTTCGTATTTGGATTTAGATATGTTCGCATAAACTTCCTCTTTGGCATTTAATGTCCCCATCCAAGGAAACATTTGCATAATACCAATTTTGGCTTGTTGCGGTCCAATTCTGGTTTCTATCGGGCTAATAAAATAGCCAAAATCTAAGGTTGGATTGGGTAAACTACCAACCTGATTTACTTTCTCCAAAGAAGCCTCATACGCTTTAAATTTGGCTTTTAATGATGGGTTGTTCTCTGCTGCGATTTTTAAATAATCATCTAATGTCTGAGCATTAAGGAAAACACCAAACAGTAAGAATAATATGACTATTAAATTTTTCATAGTTCAATTTTTTTAATTGCTCTTTCCTTCCAAGCTGAATACAATACGGGGATTACAAAAAGTGTAATAATTGATACTGCCATTCCACCAAAAGAAGGTATTGCCATTGGAACCATTATATCGGCTCCTTTTCCTGTAGAAGTTAACACTGGCACTAATGCTAATATCGTAGTTGCTGAAGTCATTAAACAGGGTCTTATTCTTCTTGAACCTGCTTTAATTACGGCTTTTCTTATTTCTTGTTTGGTTTCTGGCTTATCATCCGCAAATACCTGGTTTAAGTAGGTTGACATTACAATTCCATCGTCATCTACAATTCCAAATAAAGCAATAAATCCGACCCAAACAGCTACACTTAAATTAATAGGATGCATTTGGAAAAGCTCCCTGAGATTAGTTTCAAATACCTCAAAATTCATAAACCAGGGCTGAGCATAGAGCCATATCATGATAAATCCTCCGGAAAAAGCAATAATGAGGTTGGTAAAAATCATGGATGTTGTAACTACAGATTTTAACTCAAAATACAATAACAGAAATATGATAATAAGAGCTAGCGGAACAACTAATGAAAGTCTTTTTTCCGCTCTTATTTGGTTTTCATAATTACCAGCAAATTCAAATGAAACTCCTGATGGGATAATTAGATCTCCTTTTTCTATTAATTGATTGAGATGTTCTTGAGCATTTTCAACTACATCCACTTCTGCAAATTCATCTAATTTATCAAACAGAACATATCCCAATAAAAAAGTATTTTCACTCTTGATGGATTGAGGCCCTTGCACATAATTAATTTTAGATATTTCTCCTAAAGGAATCTGAGTTCCACTTGTTGTACCGATTAATATTTGTTTTATTTTATCTGGAGAATCTCTTAATTCTCTTGCATAACGCACTCGAATTGGATATCGTTCTCTTCCTTCTACCGTTGTGGATAATTGCATTCCACCAATAGCCACTTCGATATAATGTTGTACCTGTTTTATGGTTAATCCATAACGACCCAATGCTTTTCTGTCTAAATCAATTTCTAAATAAGGTTTGCCTACTATTCTATCGGCAAAAACAGCTTCTTGTTCAACACCTTCTACATCTTTCAAAGCGTTTTCTATTTCCAAACCAAAGGCTTCAATAGTTTTTAAATTAGGTCCTTTTACTTTTATCCCCATGGGAGCCCTCATTCCTGTTTGAAGCATAATTAAACGGGTTTGAATAGGCTGAAGCTTTGGGGCAGATGTAACTCCTGGTAATTTGATAGCATAAATTTCCTTCCAAATATCATCTGAACTGTGGATATGTTCTCGCCAGTTTCTGAAATATTTACCATCATCATCGGCTATTAAATCTCCCTTGTCATTTCTTTCATAGTTGCCATCATTATCAACTTTAAATCTTATTCTTTCTCCATCTTCGTCAACAATATATTCAGGTTTATAGTTAATAATATTCTCATACATCGAAATTGGAGCTGGATCAAGAGCAGACTCCACCCTTCCTAATTTACCCACAACTGATTCCACTTCAGGAATAGCGGTTACTGCCATATCTAATTTCTGTACAACATCTATATTCTCTTCCATTCCAGAATGGGGCATAGAAGTTGGCATCAACAAAAATGATCCTTCATCTAAGGATGGCATAAATTCTTTACCTGTTCCTGGGAACACATGGTGCATATCGCTGTAAAAACTATTCTGTTTTATATCTTCCTTATCTAATCCAACTAAATCTTTAAACCCAATCCAACTAAATACTCCCCAAATAACAATTATTGTTGGAGCTAATAGAAAAAGAATTTTGTTATTTAAACACCAATTTAATATCCTGTTATACTGCCAAATTATTAACCAAAAGAACCCGATAACTATTGTAATAAATAGTATCACAAATAAAAAATTGATAAAACCGCTTTGTTGTGGTCCTAAAGGTGTCCAGTGGTCAGACATTAATCCTGAAATAATTAGCGAAAAAAGAATAATATCCAATCGTTTTATGAATGGCCTGTATTTTTCTGGGAACCATTGAGCAACCCAACTCGACAAACCAGAAACACCAACACCTATCAATAACCATCCTAAAATGCCATAAAAGAAAATAAGAACTATTCCAGAAGCGATAGCTAATACATTTAGGCTATTGCGTATTTTTTTACCATTAATTTTTATCGAAAAAATCCAATGAGCAAAAGCGGGTAAAATTGTTATCGCTACTACTATAGATGCAATTAAGGCAAATGTTTTAGTAAAAGCCAATGGTCTGAATAATTTCCCTTCAGCTCCTTCCATAGCAAATACAGGAATAAAACTAATGATGGTAGAAACAACTGCAACTAATACTGGTGAAGCAACTTCAGATGTAGCTTTGTAAATAGTTTCTAATTTTGATTCTCCTGGAAGTGCTATTTTAAAATGCCGCAACATATTTTCTGTGAGTATGATACCCATATCAGCAATGGTTCCAATAGCAATTGCTATTCCTGAAAGAGCTACTATATTAGCATCTACTCCAAAATAACGCATTCCTATAAATGTTATCAGTACAGCTATCGGAATTAACGAAGAAATCAATAGTGAAGCTCTTAAATTTAAAACCATCAAGATGATTACAATAATGGTAAGGATAATTTCTTCGTACAAAGCATCATTGAGTGTTCCTAAAGTTTCTTTAATTAAGGATGTTCTATCATAAAAGGGAACAATGGTTACTTTCGAAGTCGTTCCATCAGCTAATGTTTTAGTTGGTAATCCAGGACTTATTTGTTCAATTTGGTCTTTAACATTATTAATTACTTCTAATGGATTTGCTCCATATCTTGCAACAACAACACCTCCAACAGCTTCTGCTCCAGATTTATCGAGTGCCCCTCTTCTTGACGCTGGACCTAAACGCACCTTAGCAATATCTTTTATTCTAACAGGTACATTCTCTCGGCTTACAACTACTGATTCTTCTAAATCCTCAATACTTTTTATGTACCCCAATCCTCTAACCAAATATTCTGCTCGATTTATTTCTATCGTTTTTGCTCCGACATCTAAGTTGCTATTTTTAACAGCATTCATCACCTGAATGATGTTAATTCCAGCAGACTTCATTGCTGTAGGATCAATATCAACTTGGTATTCTTTTAAAAATCCACCGATAGATGCTACTTCCGAAACACCACTTGCTGAAGCCAAGCCATACTTTACAGTAAAATCTTGTATCGAACGTAATTCTTGAGGGTCCCATCCAGCAGCAGGATTACCTTCTTTATCTCTTCCCTCTAATGTGTACCAATAAATTTGACCCAATGCAGTAGCATCAGGACCTAATGCAGGTTGAACACCATCTGGTAAAGTCCCAGAAGGTAGTGAGTTCAGTTTTTCCAATATTCTGGAACGACTCCAATAAAACTCAACATCTTCTTCAAAAATCACATAAATACTAGAAAACCCAAACATTGAATTGCTTCGGATTGTTTTCACTCCTGGAACACCTAATAAAGCTGTGGTTAAAGGATAGGTAATTTGGTCATCTACATCTTGCGGAGATCTACCCATCCACTTTGTAAAAACAATTTGCTGGTTTTCTCCAATATCAGGTATAGCATCAACTGACACCGGGTTTCTAGGAATGATTCCTGTGTCCCAATTAAAGGGTGCTGAAGCAATCCCGAAACCTACAAAAAGAGCAAGAGTGATTACAGCTACTAGCTTATTTTCAAGAAAAAATCGAATTATTTTGTTTAACATATCAATACATTTTGATGTTGAAAATTGCCATATACGGCATATCCCCTCTCAGTTACTGAAAGGAAAAATCAATATCAAAATGAATCAAATAAGAAAAGATTGTACAAATACAGGGATATCCCTAATTAAGGGAGGCGGAGAAAGATCATGAAATAAATCCTTTTTAGCTATCGTATTTTCAATTAAATCAAAATATGCAACCACAAAAGCAACTAAAAAATCATTTGAAAAATCCACTTCTGTTAGTTGTTGTGTGTAATTTTCTTCAAGCTGCATCAACAGAAATTCATCTTGGCAACAATTAGACCTCATCTGTTCTCCTGAGGCACAATTGTTTCTGGTCTTTTCCATTCCGCACGAAACATCAGCAACACTCATACTCACTACGGTTTTTACCCTCTTACCACCACAAATGTGTGAAGAAACTGTAAATCCCATAGAGGTCATGAGAAAAACTAAACTTAATATGACTGAAAAAAACTTTTTCATAACTTAAACATATATGCAAGATACGAACTATTATTGTATCGTAAAATGATATAAATCACATACCTTCATTACATACCATGACCACCTTTTTGGCAACAGTTGGGTAAATTATCATGTGCTCTTTTATTGGCTTTAACACCATCAGCATCATAACCTAACTGGCTGATGGTGATTCTTATCTTTTCTGGTGAAGTTTTAGCTGGCTTATAAGTAACTGTAAACTCTGCTTTATCTACATCCAAACTAGAAGTTGTCACACCTTTTTCATAGGCCATCGCTTTCTCTACTCTTGTTTTACACATACCACATTGCGTAGAAGTCTTTATGACTATAGTCGATGTTTTACTTGTTTTCTGCGCCAATACATTTTGAGTACTCACCGTAAAAATTGTGATTAGCATTATTGTCATTATATTTCTCATGTTTATTTATTTTAAATGTCTGTTTATTTTATTTTATACCTCAATCCAAAATAGATATTTCTACCAAATATTGGCCCCCATACTAATGAAGCATCAAAATTTGCGCCATTAGGGTCATTTGCAGATATTATTGGACTATCTTGTTTGTAATCAAATAGATTCTCAACTCCAGTATAGACTTCAAACTTCTTAAATGCTTTCGTAATCTGTCCGTTTACCGTATAATAAGATTCTGATTGATTGTTTACAACATATTCTGCTTGATTAGCCGTTGTGCTTGGTATTCTACTCACGTCAAACCAATTGGCCGTTAAATCAAATTTCCATTTGTCAAAATTGGTGATGTAACCAATATTTACCAACACTCTATTTTTAGAAGTCAACGGTTTATCTTTTAATTCTCCAGCATAAGTTGTTTTTATGTTGTACCACTTATAGGCCGCTTTTAACTCCAACGCTTTAGTCAGCTCAATCGAATACTCGGCTTGTAAACTGTGTGAATATGATTTTCCATCTAAGTTATAAAAAGAAATTGTTCTCGGGTTTTCTAAGTCTACCACTACCTGATTGGTAAAGTCTGTATAGTAGTAATCCAAAGAAACATTCATTTCTTTTTCGGCCAATTCAAAAATATGAGTAACACTTGTCCCATAATTCCATGCAATTTCTGGCAATAAATCGTTGTCATTTAAAACAATATTTCTTGCCGTTGCCATGGCTGCTCCAGAATTCTCTATGATAGGATTAGCTGTTCTAAAACCTCTACCAGCTGATAAACGAAAGGCAGATTTATCGGTAAAATTATACTTATAATGTGCTCTAGGAGTGATAAAAGCACCATGTGTATTGTGGTAATCACCTCTTAAACCCAAAACCAATGCTGTTTTTTTCTCTGCATTGTAAGCATATTCGGCAAAAACACCTGGAACACTTTCAATTTTCCCAAACTTATAAGAATCATTGAGGTTCTTATTGTAATTATCATAAACCCAACTACCACCAAACTTTATTTTATGATCTGTTTGTCCGATAATGGTTTGATAAATTAGATTCATGTAACCACTATATTGTATGGCATCATATGATTTCGATCCGTAATATGATTGGTGATCATGAATTTTAAAACTGTTTAAAATTCCTACGCTTTTATAAGGTTGCTTAGGAAATAGAAAACCGTTCTTAGTAAAAACCTCAAGCTGCTTTGTCTGAACTCCTATGGTATATAAACGCTCATTGTCATTCGCTTTTATCTGACCTGCAATTAGGTCATCAAAAACACCTCTAAACCCAACTTGAAAAACACGCTTTTCACCTCTATACTTCCATCGGTTAAATAGGTTGTATTGTGTTCTTAACGGATGATCTTCAAAATTATCATTGTTGTTATCATGTCCGATGCTCTGATTATTAGCATGAAGCATTGTCATGGTAGACCATTTATCATTTAATTTTTGAGCCGCTTGCAGGTTTATTTCTGCCCGACTCATCATATTCCCGTAAAGGTTTAAATAAAGTCGATCTGCTTTATCCGGTTTTTGAAGCTCCAAATTTATTTGGCCGGTAATAGATTCATACCCATTTAGAACAGAGCCTGCACCTTTTTTGATTTGGATCGATTCTGCCTGAGTTCCAGGAATAAAAGTTAATCCATAGGCTGATGAAAGCCCCCTAATGAGTGGAAGATTTTCATACTGAATTTGTGTGTAAATTCCATCCAGTCCAAGCATATGGATCTTCTTTGTTCCTGTTGCCGCATCAGTATAATTTACATCAACGGATGCATTGGTTTCAAAACTTTCTGAAATATTACAACAGGCAGCTTTTGCTAACTCTTTAGAAGTTAAGGTTTCCACATGAAATGGATCTATGGTATTGATAAAAGTACCCGATTGCCTTTCGGTTACCTGAAACTCATCAAGGCCAATGATGCTTTTTAATTCAATCTTAATTTTTTTCTGGTAAGCATTTAATGTAGTTGTGTCTGGTTGATAGCCAACAAAACTTACGATTAAATTTGCTGGATATGATTGAGGTTCTACTATTTCAAAATTACCATCAATGTCGGCTGCCACACCTACTGTTGTCCCTTCCCAATAAACATTGGCTAAAGGAACTGGCTCTTCACCACTTTTAGTCTCAAACACATGTCCTTTAATGCTTTTCTGTGCATTAACGGCAAGTATCAGAAACAAAAATGTGAGTGTTATTATTATTTTATTTTTCATAATTCAATTTTTATAAGATGGTGAATAAATTATCTTACAAGTACTATAGCTATCGCATAGTACTACTCAATCCATATTAATGGATTAAGAAAAAAGAATCATAATCTGAAAACCTGAACTACTTTAAGTAGTTCATAACCGCTGGGCGGTGGAAGATTTGTGTAAAAATTAAAATCTAATGGTTGGAAATTTGATTGATATAAAATCGGATTTAGTTCCAATACTAAACTCAATGGATTAAATACTGAAATTTCTTTTAAATCAATTTCAGTATCATAGTCAAAATCAAAAGTGACTTCATGAAAATCACAGCATTTTTGTGAAATTCCATTGGCATCCTTTTTTGAGTCGTTACAGTCTGAAAAATCTGATAGGTTTATGAGTGTATTACCACTCATTAAACACTCCATCTTATAAAGACTAAATTGAAGGGTTGATACTAACAATATTAGTATCATCAAAAAGCTGGTTGTATATTTAGCTATATTCTTCATAACTATAGAACAAAGGTACGAAAAAAGGAAAAGATGGGTTATGGTATTAACTTATCGTTAACAATATGTTTTTTTGTAAAGAAGAAATCAACTACGTGTTTTAACGGATTGGTATTGACTTAATTTATGCTTATTTTTATCTGACGTCTAATAAAACTAATAATAAAGAAGTTCAGCAATTAATTATTTATTCAGTTTCAGGTGAGGTAATTAAAACGGAAACTTTAAATACTAAAATGATAGATGTTTCTGAATTAGTTAAAGGCATCTATTTTATTCAGATAACTACTGAAAAAGTTAGTACAACAAAAAAGTTTATTAAAAACTAATTTTTTTAAATGAAAAAAAGTATCATTATTATAATAATATTCTCTTCTAATTTTTGTTTATCCCAAAACTTAGTTAGCAATGGAAGTTTTGAGCAAATAGATACTTGCATTCTCACTGCAGGTGGACTTTACTTTGCAAATAACTGGTGGCCCGTTGGTACTGCTGATGCTATGAATGTTTGCTCGACAAACCCTAACTATCTAACCCCAAGCAATCCCTTTGGCTATCAACTTCCTTTTGATGGAAATGGATGCGCTTACTTTGCTAATTATGCTGAACCACCTGCCCCACCAGACATAAGAGAATATGCTCAAACGAAGCTATCAGACACATTGCAAGTTGGTGTTAAATATTATGTCACTTTTAGAATTTCTTTGGCAGATAACTTAGAATGGGCTTCAGATGGCATAGGTGCTTTCTTCTCCATCGATTCTGTATTTGGTGTAGGGATAGGAAATATGATAGATTCTGTACCACAAATAGAAGTACCTGTGGGGGTTCCTATTGGAAAAAACGGTTATATTGACCACTAAAAAACGGTGCAAACTGACCACCTAAAAACACTGGCGAAGAATTGTAATTATTAGCCATTATTATAGTTCAAATATACTTGATTTATTTAATATTTATTTTTCTCTCTTTTCTT
>JAJCYO010000050.1 GCA_029262875.1 Flavobacteriales bacterium | reverse complement strand
AAGAAAAGAGAGAAAAATAAATATTAAATAAATCAAGTATATTTGAACTATAATAATGGCTAATAATTACAATTCTTCGCCAGTGTTTTTAGGTGGTCAGTTTGCACCGTTTTTTAGTGGTCAATATAACCGTTTTTTCCATTAATGCAACTGATTTAAAAAAAATACTTAATGAAAAGACTCTGGATAAACCTGCTGCTCCAAATTTTGAAGATTATTTTGAAAGATTTATTTCTCGACAAAAAAATAGTGATGGCCATTCCCTTAAACCTAATACAGTAAAGAAATATAAGAGTTTCTATTCGCATTTACTTGCTTTTTCTTCGTGTAAACATTTTAAATTAGACATTTCAAGGTTTGATAAAGAATTTTTGGTTGAGTTTAAAGAGTTTCTTGTTTCTGTTCAAAAATTATCAGATAATACGGTAGCTAAATATGTGAAAGCTGCTAAAACATTTATAAAATTCTATATTCAAGAAGGGATTATACGAGCCTTTGATGTAACACAAGTAAAATCAAATGAACGTGAAGGAGAAGTTTATGTGTTGCCAATTAAACAGATAGTGGAACTGCAAGAATTTCAATTTAAAAATGAAGTATTGAATAGCGTAAGAGATATTTTTTGTTTTATGTGTTGGACAGGACAAAGATATTCGGATATAGCTAACTTTAAACGTAAAGATATTTCAGTCAATACAAACGGAGAAAAAGTTTGGAAATTAATAACAACTAAAACAGATGAATCTATTACTGTTCCAATTATCTCTTATGCTGAGAAAATTTTAAATAACTATCAAAATGATATTACTCCTTTGCCTGTTATGTCAAATCAAAAAATGAATAAATATTTAAAAGAGCTTGGCAAAAAAATGGGTTACGAAAGTTTGATTAAGATAGTTAAATATTATGATGGAAGAAAAAAGGAAATCCATGTTCCCTTCCATGAAATCTTAACAACCCACGTTGCAAGAAAATCATACATAACAAATAGTTTAATTTTAGGAATTCCTGAAAGAGTTGTTAGAGAAGTCTCAGGACATAAAGACGAAAAAAGTTTTAGAAGATATGTTAATCTCGCTGAAACTTATAAAACGAATATTATTAATAATGCTTATAGCTTAGAGAATATTTCTAAGTTTTTATAACAACAATTCTAATTTTAGAATGGATTGTATGTCGTCAAATAAAAATGAACTTTTTAGGCTAAAACCTAAGAGAGTGTTTTGCTAATTTAAGTTAAATTTTTGATACTGTTTTTTCCTTGCATTTAGTGTGTTGTTTTTCAGAGTTTTTCGCTGTTTTAATTTTTGCTCACCTTTCCCATAATAAACTTCTGTTGGAGTAAGGTTATTAATTGATTCGTGGAAACGTTCATAATTGTAATAATGAACAAATTCCTTTAATTTTTCTTCCAGTTGTCCAGGGCTAAAGTAATTATCCAACTTTACTACATTTTTCATGGAACGATGATACCAGCTCAAGAAATAATCGGCTATTATAAAAAAGATAAACGCTCTAATAATGATTTTCTATTTCCTGATTTAAAGAAAGCTAATTTAAACTCTAAAATAGATGTTTTCAGAAAAATGAAAACAGCCGTACGAAGATTTAATCGAGATTTAAAAGAAATAGCTACGTTAGTTAAAATTGATAAAACGCTATCTAATCATATCGCAAGGCATACATTTGGGAATATTGCAGGAGAAAGAATACCCATTCAAATCCTTCAAAAATTATACAGACATTCAGATATACAAACTACGATAATCTATCAATCAAACTTTATGTTTAAAGATACTGATGATGCGTTAGATGCTGTTATAGATTAAGTTAGTTTTCGATTTCACACGATGCCCAACAGAGATAATAACATCAAGATTGTAATTATAAATCTCTCTTGTAACATCCCTACCTCCTTCGATTTGAACTGTATGGAATTTCCGGAAAGTTAATATTTTTCTAATTCGTCTTCTTTGAAAACATTATTAATATGCTCGGAAATGGTCTTCTTGCTTTTATCAAACAATTCAGACATCTGAGTTTGATTAAGCCATACGAATTCCTCCCAGCTGCGATAGCTCCTTATTAGGAACTCTTACTGAAATTTTGCCGTACTTACTTCTTCTTTTTTTCCAATAATTAGACCCAAATACAGCTCATGAGTTCCCGAAGAATAATCTTTAATATCCGTCAAGGTAAAATCATAAGAATACCCAAATTGAAGTTTTTTATATGCTAAGCCTAACATCGCTACGACAGACTCTTCATGTCTGTAGGATAACCCTAACCAGTATTTCTTTTGGTAAATTCCTTTAACATTTACATCAAATTGCATTGGTGCTCCAGATACTATTTTAGTTAAAAACCCAGGCGCTACATCAAAATCATCACTCAGATCAAAAATAACTTCACCATGAACGAAGTAGTGCCTTACTAATGTATTCTGATTATCGTTGGTAACGTTATCATAAAGATTATTTTGAAATATTTGAGGAACAGATACACCAACTTTATAATTCTCATTATAATATAGAATCCCAAAACTAGCATCTGGTGACACAGCACTTTGCTGAATATTATTTAATGCCATATCATCTGGTTCATCAAATTTCAATTTAGACCTGGATATAGAATGACTAAAAAGCATTCCTCCTAATCCAAAAGACAAATTAGACTCGTCTCCTACTTTTAAATGATAAGAATAAGAGAATTGTATCCCTTGTTCACTAAGAGGTCCTGAGACATCTTTAAATACATAACCACCTACTCCTATTTTATCACCTAATTTGGAATGGGCACTAAAAAATTGAGTCTTAGGCGCTCCTTCCAAACCAGCCCATTGAGAACGAACTGACAGCGCAATTGGCATATAATTTAAACTACCACCAACAGCTGGGTTAATTAAATAGTCGTTAAACATATATTGACTGGTAAATGGTAACTGCTGTGCACTTAATCCAGCTACTATAAACGCTAACGATATTGTTATTAATAATTTTTTCATAATATCTACCTTTTATCTAATTATGTTAACTGTTCCATTAATAGGTTCCTGTCCATCACCTAAATCAATGATGTAATAATAGGTTGCTGAAGGAGAATCAGTTCCATTATAGGTTCCATCCCATGGCTCTGTATAACCTGTTACATTATACATTTCACCGCCCCATCTGTTAAAAATAGTAATGCTTGCATTCGGAAATTGTTCAATCCCTCTTAAAATCCAGGTGTCATTTTTACCGTCACCATTTGGTGAGAACACATTGGGAATATTAAAGCAAGTACTATTATCAATAGTAACTACCACATCATCTGTTGAAATACAACCATTGGCATCATCTCCGGTCACTGTATAAGTGGTCGTTACTGAAGGAGATACCGTCTGAGATTGTCCATTTCCAAGGCCATTATCCCAAGTATAATTAGCCCCTCCATTAGCCATTAAATAAGCTAACTCACTGGCACAAATTGAAGTATCATTACTTGCAGTAATTATTGGTAACGGATTAACCGTAACTAAAATAACATCAGTATTGCTACAACCATTAACATCAGTTCCTGTTACTGTATAGTTAGTAGTCGCAGAAGGCGAAAAGGAAATACCATCGGATACTCCATTATCCCACAAATAACTCGAAGCACCACTTCCTGTTAAAGTGACTTGATCTCCCGCACAAACAACACTATTAGTTGCGTTTGCTACTACCGTAGGATCCGCATTTACGGTGATAAACCCAGCCATAAACAAGGAGTCTTGTCCAGCTCCATTTGTTACTACCAATGCCACATCAAAAGTTCCTGCTGAATTGTAACAAATAGTTGCAGGATTCTGAGTATTTGATGTAACAGTTGCAGCTCCAAAGAAATACCACGTGTAACCAGTTGGACTTCCTGTACTTAAATCTGTAAAATCAATACAATCACCAATACATAATGTACTATCCGTAGAACTAAATCCTGCCACTGGCGGAGAAGCACAAGTATTAATAGTTATAAATACAGTCAAAGTATCAAAACATGTACCTGGTGTTGTATATAATATTCCATACGTACCTGCGGTCGAGACACTGACATCAATCATTCCTGTTCCACCATTTATACTTAATCCTGCTGGAGAACTTGTAAAGGTTCCTCCACCAGTACCAGCAATTACTGCAGTTGGATCTGGATCATTCTGACAATAACTTCCAGTCGAATAATTAAACGTTGGATCTTCTATAGGATTCACTGTTACTCCTACTGTTGCAAAAGCATTCGAACATGGTGCTACTCCCGTTACAGTATAAGTATAAACTACTCCTGCATCTACCCCTGGATCAAATACACCTGTTCCGGATGCCATGGCTGGTGACCATACACCACCT
>JAJCYO010000049.1 GCA_029262875.1 Flavobacteriales bacterium | reverse complement strand
TGATGTTTTTAATGGGAAATGTAGATAGCTTTATGATTAGCTATTATCTGGATGAGCATCAAGTTGGAATTTATAGTGCAATCATAAAGCTCTCTTTGGTTATCACATTTATTCTGACTTCAGTAAATAACTATATTTTACCAAATGTATCAAAAGCTTTTTGTTCTAATGAAATTAGCCGACTAATAAAGATTTATAAAGATTCTATAAAGTTAATAATAGTAACTACGCTACCTTTCTTAATGGTTATGCTCCTATTTCCATCTTTTTTTCTTGGTTTATTTGGGGAAGACTTTAGAGGTTATACAAACGTATATTATGTTGTTTTAGCAATGAATTTTATTTTTGTGTTCATTGGGCCAGTCATAAATATTCTGAATATGATAAATCAGCAGCAATATGTTAAAAACATTATGTTTATTGCACTAGTCTTAAATATTGTCTTAAATTTTGTTTTAATCCCTTCAATGGGGATTCTTGGCGCTGCGGTAGGAACGATGGTAGCTACTTTAGTATGGAAGTTGCTTGGATTTATTAAGTTGAAGCAAGAGATTAAAAACATGAAGGACAAAAATGCTGCATAGGATAAAAAAAACAATTAGAAAAACGCAATACTCCCTCAATGATATAACTCATTATGGTCAGAATGTCATTAGGCTGCATTGCGGAAGTCGCATGAACTTTGGTGATGAATTAAATTTTACATTAATCGAAGCATTAACAGGTAAAAGTACTTTAAATGTTAATGCGAAGTATTATCAAAAAGAGCATTTATTGGCAATTGGTTCAATACTAGGTAGTACTACAAGTAACTCTATTATATGGGGTTCAGGATTTATTTCTAAGCAGTCAGTTTTATTAGAAAAGCCTAAAAAAATCTATGCGGTGAGAGGACCAAAAACAAGAGAAAAATTAATCAGTTCTGGAATAGATTGCCCAGAGATATATGGCGACCCAGCTTTACTTATGCCGTATGTTTATCAACCTAAAAAAACTATAGAAAAGAAATACAAAGTAGGCATCGTGCCGCATATTGTAGATAAAGATATTGCTTGGCTAAAACACTATTCCAATAATAATGAGATAAAAATTTTAAACTTACAAAGTTCTAATCCACTTAGTGTTATTGATGACATTTTGGAATGTGAAAAGATCATATCTAGTTCACTACATGGAATCATTGTTAGCGATGCATACAATATCCCATCTCTTTGGGTTAAGTTCTCAAATAACATTACGGGGGGAAACTTCAAGTTTCTTGATTATTTTTTATCAGTCAAAAGAAAGGACAAAGAGGCTATATTTATTGATAATAGTGTGACTCTAAGGGAAATAATGCAAAACTTTACTCAATATGAGATTGATATAAATATAAAGAAATTATTAAACAGTTTCCCTTATGAATTACAAAAAAATATAACAGTTCATAATGCTTCTAAAACACTAGACATGCGATACAAATCAATAAAATGATAATACTGTGTTTGAAGCTTTACTCGAAGGATTTTCGTATAAGAGGAGGTGAAAATGAAATGATCAGCGGACTTAATAGAAAAGTTACGTAAACAGATAGAGCAAGTCAAAGTAGAGAATAACTTTTTAAAAGAACTTAGAATATTTCTTTTGACGCCGGAAAGATGCGGTTAGAGAGCATGCGGGACTCAGCACAAAAAAATAGCAGAACTGAAAAAAGGCTTAGGTTTACTTCAAGAAAACCTGATCATTTCACTTGGAGGTGAGGGTGCAATACCAAGCTATTTCAGAAACTGTGCAGAATTAACTTATAAAGAATAAAATATTGATTTATATTCTTAGGAAGTAGAACTAGTTACAGAAATCTAAATCAATCTCAGAAAAAGTCGTGTTTAAAACTTGGTAAAAACTTTTGAAATGACGACATGAATTACTGATGCGCTAATATACAGATTAAGTAATTTTAATCCACTATTGCTACTGGGTCGGTTGGGGTTTCGCAAGAAGGCTCAACTCTATATAGAGATACGAATTTAAAGGTTGATTATGAGAGGACTATATATAAATATACAAAATAAGGAGAAGATTTATTCTGCACTTAGCGAATTAGAAATTACACATAAAGAATATACTTTTCCTGATAAAGTAAGTGACAACGGTATTATTATTTATGACCCACAACAGTGGCAGACAGAGCCAGTTTATCAAGATGATGATTTATTTATAGCAGTTTATGGCTGGTTTGTTTATAAAGGTTATAAAAACAACTTAAATCAATTAGCTAAAGACTTTATATTAAATGGTTTTGATGTTTTTAATGATATAGAGGGTGGTATATTTACTTTTTATTTTGAATACAAAGAACGATCATATATTGTCAATGATTTATTCAGTTTGAGTATGCATTTTATAAAAGATGATGTTCAGAGCTATATTGTCGCTCCATTTCCTTATTTTATAGAGAATAAAAAGGAAAATGAATTTTTTATGTCCATCATCAATAAACAAAAATATTTATTTGGAAACTTTACTGGATACGACAATATAAAGCGGCTTAACCCGGGTAGTATATATGAAACTCCATCGTCTTTTTTTGTCTATTATCGCTTAGACAATTTTAACAAAAAAAACTTTTCTTCTGAAGAGTTAGTTAAAGATTTTAAACAATATACAAAATTATGGGACTATGAGGGGAGAATAATACCCATTAGTGGTGGTCTAGATAGCCGTTTTATATTGGCTAACTCTGAATTTAAAGCTGGGTATTGTTATGGCCCTTCATCTAGTGGAGACAGAAAAGTTGCTGATAAATTTAGGTGGGCAGTTAAACATATGACTACATTCTCCTTGAAGGACATCGTTCAGCCAAGAAAAAAACAAAAAGAATTAATTAATGAAATTTTTAATGGTTTAAGGCCAGACCCCCAGTCAGGTTTATTTTTTGCTTTTAAAAACGTAAAGTCAAAAAATCCAGACAGCGTGGCTGATTACGACGGCTTTTTGGGTGATGTACTTCAAAGAAACATATATATTACCTTCGGAACAAAAGTGGGGAATTTTTATAAACTATTTCCTAAATTATTTTATTTAAAAATAAATGATAATAAAATAATGAGGATATTAAGAAGTAGATATTTAAGCTTGAGTGAAGATGAATTTAGATATTTATATAATGATTTTTTGGTTAGAACTGATTCATTGCAAGTGACAAAACTTAATAAATTAAAACTATATGAACTTTTTTATGGGAGAGGTACACGTAAAATTATCCATGGTGGTGTAACTATGAAATCACAGTTTTTTAGTGTTGTTCCTATGTTTTGCTTTAAATCTATTTTTGAAAACCTCATGTCTTTGGATAACTTAGAAACAGTTTCGCATCAATCTATTGTAAAAATATGGAAGCCTATTGATAATAAGTTTTCAAAAATAAAAACTGACACTGGCTACACGCCTAGTATGGCTCCTATTCATGCCAGAGTTGCAAAGTTGAGTAATGGCTTTGTGAGGAAAGTAATGATTAAAGAAAAAAGTTTTAGTGATGAACTCAAAGAAATGTAGTTGTAGTGTATCTTACGTCAATTTTATTTACTTTTAATAATGCCACGCCCATGCTAGGCAGGAATTTTCGACGCCAGACCCTGGAGATAGTCACTTGATCACAATGGATGTTCGTGACAGAAGCGCAACCCATGTTATCTTTGTCACAAAGAAAATTCGGTTCTTTATCATAAACACTTTATTCTTTCCAAAATTGGTTTTTCAATGTTTTTGCCAACATCTAATCAACAAGATACGCGGCACCATCCCAAACGCTATACACTTGGTCCAGTTATAACACATGTATACGCTTAGTCTGCTCCATAGATATTTCCTAACAAGCTTAATTATTTTACTTTTATCATCAAATCTTTTAATAAACTTAGGAATATTAGAATTTTTAATTTATTTGGATGAGTTGTTATTAATATATCTATTAGTAGTTATTTTTTATTCAATTGCTGTATTAAAAATAGATAGATATGTGCTTTATATAACAATAACAATTTTTTATATGATTTTAATTTCTCTGTTAATGAACAGCTCAAGTATACAAAACATTGTTTTGCAATCCTTTATTCATATGAAATTTTTTATTTTTTATTTTATTGTAGATAAGTATCTTAAGTATAGCGACCTGAAGAAAATAGGCTGGTTCTTGTTTGTTTTTACTGCCGCAGGTTTTCTTATGAATGTATTAATGCAAGAAACATTCAGTAACATTATGGATCAACGCCTTATGTATAGGGATGGTTTCTTAAGAATTATTGGATTTCAGGGCAACCCTAATCAATTAGGATTAACTATTGGACTTTTCTATTTGTTTTATTTATGGAGGAGGAGAATATCGTTAAGGGAAATGTTGCTGATTACACTAATTTTTTCTGTATTAATATTTTTAACTGGAAGTAGGAGTTCATTATTTATTATCTTTATTGGTTTAAGTTATTATTATTTATTTGAGAGTGTTAAAACTAAAATATATTTGGTTCCTGTATTTATTTTTTCGCTTGTTGGGCTCCTTAGCGTTTTGGGTGATTCGGATATGCTGGATAATACAGTGCGAAACATTACGGCGCTGGAGAATGTTGACGAGTCTGGGTATATAAGGGGGATAATGATCGTTTATGGGTTTCAATTATTTTATGATAATTTTCCGATAGGTACAGGAGCCGCAACGTTCGGAAGTGTGCTTTCAGTAGGAAGCCATGTTTATGACGCATTGGGCTTAGCTGATATGTCTTTTTTTCTGGAAATGAGAGGTGTTTACGATAGTAACCTTGCTACGATAGGAGCGGAGTTTGGGTTTGTTGGAATTTTGATTTATAGCTTTCTTTTAATGTTTATATATAAACAAATAAAAAGCGAAAATAACAGGCCATATTTACTGTCAGTCATTTCAGTTCTGCTTGTTGCATCACTAACAACTCCAACTTTTATGAATTCATATCCAGCAATGTTATTTGTACTTGCTTTGGTGTATGCAAAGAAGAAATCGACGCTTCATGAATCTTTACGTCAACGATGTCATGAAATAACTTCTACCCAGGAACTGAAGAAAGAGATTCAAGCTAGTAGTCCATGATTCGAATATTAACTATCTCAAACATGGCGCCATCAGTGGAGATACCCCATGCTGGTAGCTTTGTGTTAAACCAAGTGGAAGCGTTACAGACTTCATGTCCCTCAGATTGGGTAATTAATTTCGTTGGTATGCCACGTCGGTATACAGGGCGCTTAGGCTCAATCTGTAAATATTTAGTATTTACCTTGAAAGTAATCTTGCACCATTTTTTTGTTGCTCGTTATGACATTATTCATGTTCATTATTTTATTCCGACTATCGTTATTGGTCTTTTGTACAAACTGCTGCGGTCGCCGAATGTACGACTTGTTGTAACTTTTCATGGCTCAGATGTTTATGAGCATTCAAATAGTTCGCTGTATCGATTCTTGTTGCGACGAGTAGACTTTGCGATTGCAGTCAGCCGGAGGCTGGGT
>JAJCYO010000048.1 GCA_029262875.1 Flavobacteriales bacterium | reverse complement strand
AGGTATATTATGTAATTCTAAATCTAAAAACCAAGACGACAAATATGTAGAAGATTGATTATAGCTTAATTTCGATTTCGGAAGTTTAATAACCTTACAATCTGTAAGAGGTCTTTTAGAATTATACTTTAAAAGAAGTTTGTTTTTAAGTATTTTTAAAAACCCTTTAGATACCCAATGGTTCTCAATTTCACCTTTCGAATTCCATTTCACTGAAATACATGGTGAAACATCACATTTTGAATAGTGATAAGCAGTGCTAGAAATTGAAGTGTCAAAAATTTGTGATGCACGTAAAATTGCTTCCATTCCATCCTTAAATTGGCTGCATGTACTAGTAAATCTTTTCCTAGGCATCAATAGATTAGCAGAAAACGTTTCAGCCTCCCATTCAATAATCTTGTTAGCACTATAATTATTTTCTCCATCCCATGAAAGTGAATTTCCCTTTTCTAGTTCTTTTTTATGCTCTTTAATCATACAATGACCCAACTCGTGCCCCATAGTAGATCTAGCTCTTGTATTTTTTAGAGATTTTAATTGTTTCTTATTAATAAATACATGGAATGGAATTTGCCCTCCATAATACTGGGTTAACCCTAAAAATTCTTCATTAAAAGAACTGTGATTAAAATTAATTCCTTCATAATCTGCTATTAGAAAAGGATCAATAGGAGTTGTATCAGAAAAATATTTATTTGCAATATTTTCTGCTAATTCGGCAATTACCTTTTCTCTCCTATTTCTATTGTAACTCATTATTTTTTTGAGTTTCTCATTTTTTTAACCGCTTTTTCATGAAGTCTTTTCATCTTCTCTAAATCCTCAACATTCATATTTGTCCCTTTTCTAGCAGCCATTGCTAAAGGTTCATCAACAGATTTATTACCATAATGTTTTTCTCCCCATTTAAAAATATCATCTGAATTTTTTAATTCTTCTGGCATTTCAACATCTGTTGAACCGTATAGTTTCTCAAATAATTTAACCTCTTCATCGCTGGTTGGGAATAGTAACCCATATTTCTTAAATGATATCCATACTTCTTTTTTAAATTCATCTGTAATACTGTTATCCTGATTTCCATTATTACTTAGTTTCATAGTTTTTATTTTGTTTGTAGTTTAATTTCTTTGATTCGAAAATAGTCAATTTAACTTTTACATTTCTTCAATAATTCTTGCCAAGCTCTATCTCGCAATTTAGGAATATAATATTTGTCTTTAATTTTTTCAGGGAAAGCTTTAAGGAGAATTTCTACCTCATAAGGAGGTAAAGTAATTTTTTTACCAAAATCTGTCACATTAAAATGTCTCAAATAAGCCCTTAATACAGCATATTTATGCTCGTCCATTTCCAATAATATACCCATCAGCATATTCTTTTCTGGAGTCGGAGTATTCATAAAATCATCAACAGTAATCAATTCATCTGAAACTTCAACAGTTTCTTCTTCAAGATAAAGCAAATCAAGATTTTTTTCTCCTTTTAGGTAGTCTAAAGATGCGTTATTAGCAACCTTTCCTAACCAACCTTTTGCACTTAGCCTCCCATCATATTTGTTGGAGTTGAAATAAGCTTTGTAAAACGTATCTAATGCAATTTCCTCAGCAACCCCATATTTGTTGGGTTTGTTTTCACAATAATTTAAACAAATTCTCCAGACATAATTTTTATACTTTTCTATTATAACAGTAAAGGCTTTTTGTGCCAAGATTGGATTATTCTGTTTATTTGTCATTAACTCAAACAATTTTGAGTCAGTTTCTTTTTCCAATAAGGGTTGAATCACTTTCATTTTAATAATGGGTTTTAACTTTAGTACATTAGTTACATTTATTTCTATTCTTACTTTGTTATTAGCATATACGATTGATATGGACAAAATAAGATCTACCCATTATTATCAAATACGATGGCTTTGGACAAACTAATCATATCTCACCAATAAGTTATAAATGTCCAAAGCCATCGTATTTGATAATGTAACCCAAAAAAAATTAATGTTATGAGTGATAAAGAACAAAATAATCATGAGCGTATTGATATAGAAGAATACGCTAAAGAAGGAAAAAAAGTTCCAAAAAAGAGAACTTATAAAATAAGAATTGATAGAGAAAAGTATGATGTAGATGTAGAATGTATGACGGGACGTGAATTATTGATTCTTGCAGGAAAAACACCAGACAAGTTTTTAATTAATCAAAAACTAAAAGGTGGTGAAGTAAAAAAAATAGGATATGATGAATCAGTATGTTTTACAAAACCAGGTATTGAACGTTTTATGACTTTACCATTAGATCCAACGGAGGGTTAAAATGAGGAAACAATTTCACCTTCCAGAAGAAGACACTGAATATTTGGATGCTCTTGGATGTCCATGGGAAACCATAACTAATAGTGGAAATTGGTTGTTAGTCCATGATTATCCTTTACCTTCAGGATATAATGTAGATAAGGTGTCCCTTGCTTTAAGAATAGATGCTGGGTATCCCAATTCGCAAATTGACATGGTGTATTTTAAAACACATTTGTCCCGACTAGATGGAAAGCCAATAGGTGCTTTGGCAATAATGCAAATAGATGGAGGGCAATGGCAACGATGGTCAAGACATAGAACGGGACAAAATCCATGGCGAGCAGGGGTTGATAATGTTTCAACCCATTTAAGCTTAGTTAACCATTTATTAGAAAGAGAATTTACAATTAGGTAGTTATGAGAGAGCTAAGAATATCTGGATTCCATTACAAACAACTAAGGGAACATCTATTTCCTGGGGATGGAAAAGAAGCTGTAGCCGTAGCACTTTGCGGAAGACATAAATGGAAGGGAAAACAAACCTTATTAGTCCACAAATTGGTGATTATTCCTTATGAAGATTGTAAGATACGAGAGCCTGATTTAGTGAAGTGGTCAACCAATGTTCTTATACCACACTTGGTTGATGCAAGTAAAAAAGGCTGGGCAGTCGTAAAAGTACATAGTCATCCTAATGGATATCCTGATTTTTCCGAGACTGATAATTTTTCGGATAAAGAATTATTTGATTCTGTTTTTGGGTGGATGAATGATGAAAATCCTCATGGTAGTATGATAATGCTTCCTGATGGATCATTATTTGGGAGGTTTATAGAAAGCAATTTAGAATTTACACCAATTGACAAAATTTCACTTTGCGGTGATGATATAAAATATTGGCATAACAGTTCCCCCGATTATGAATCAGCAGGTTTTAATATTCGTACTAAACAAACATTTGGCGAAGGGACAATTCAATTATTGAAAAGGCTTAAAGTTGGAGTAATCGGTTGTTCTGGCACTGGTAGTCCCACAGTTGAACAATTAGTAAGGCTTGGTGTAGGCAGTTTGGTGTTAATAGACCCAGATAAGGTTGAAGAAAAAAACCTTAATAGAATATTAAATACAACTATGTCTGATGCTATAAAGTCTAGATATAAAGTTGATGTTTTAAATGATATAATTGATAAAATTGGACTAGGGACAGAAGTAATATCATTTAAAAACAATCTCTATGATAGCGTTGATGTTATTCATGAATTAGCTTCATGTGATATTATTTTTGGTTGTGTTGATTCTGTTGATGGAAGACACTTGATTAATCAAATAGCAAATTTTTATTTAGTCCCATATTTTGATTTAGGTGTAAAGGTAATAGCTGATGGAAAAGGTAGTGTTGATCAAATCTGTGGAACTATCAATTATTTGCAACCTAGAGGCAGCTCCTTAATGTCAAGAGGACTTTATTCAAATGAAGAGCTACGTGCAGCAGGATTACATAGAGTGAATCCAGAAGAATATGAAGTCCAAAAAAAATCAGGTTATATAGTTAATGTTAATGTAGATAGTCCAGCTGTAATTAGCATTAATATGCAGACAGCAAGTATAGCTGTAAACGAGTTTCTCGCTAGAATCCATCCATTTAGATATGATCCCAATAGTGAATTTGCTATTACTCGATTTAGTATAACTGATGCTTATGTACAACGAGAAAGTGATGGTTCTCCTGATGAATATTTGGTTAAGTATGTTGGTCGGGGGGATATTACACCATTGCTAAACATGCCCGAATTAAGTTGAAAAAATGAAATTATTTGATAAAATATTTGATTGGATTACTTCACTTTTTCGTAAGAAAGAACCTAAACCTATTACTTCATTAAAAGACCTCCCTATACTTGAAAAGGAGATTGTTAAATTTGATTTTACACATTGTTTTGTGGAAGATTTACCTGAAAAAATTAACGACAATATTATTTATATTGTTGGAGAGAATGGATTCTATTGGATGTTAGGGTTTAATTGTCCTTGTGGATGTAAAGATATCATTCATTTAAGCTTACTTCAGGACACCTCACCAAAATGGAATTTTAAATTAAATAAAAATGATTCATTATCTATATCACCCTCTATTTGGAGAAAAATGGGTTGCAAAAGTCATTTTTTCATAAAAAACAGTAAAGTGAAATGGAGCAGTGAATACTAAGAAATAATAATTTTATAACAATGAAAGACTTTTTACTAAATTTAAAACAAGAGGGCATTTTAATTGAAGGGAAAAAGAATGGTAAAGAATATTTACACTTAACTACTCCTTGTAAAATCCACATAACAGATACTGTTACGAATCAACTTAGAGAAAGCTACGAATCAAAAAAAGAAAAAGGAGGCATATTAGTTTCTGCACCAACAAGAGTTGGTAATGAAACTCATTTAACAATTGACAAGGTTATTTTTCTAACCAATAAATCTGAAACACCTGAGGATAGCTACTTACCAGACTCAAAGGAATTACAAGAGGCTCTTAATGAAACCTTAGCTAATCAAACAGAAAAAACACTTCCTTTACGTTTTCATACTCATCCAACTCATTCAGATAACCCAATAAATGAAGTATTCAATTACGTATATCAATCGAACACATCCGCTCAAGACCAAATGGTTTCTGATAATCCTATTACAATTGGAGATATAAAAATTATTATGCCACGAAGTATTGTGTTGTGTAATAGTAATATGGCTGACAGAATGTTTATAGGTTTTTACAATGGTTTAATTGCTCCTTTAGAGTTTGACACACATAAAAAAGAACAAATTAAAGAATCAATGGATAGTATAATGAATGGTGTTTCGGAATGGGCAAAAGAAGGGAATAATAAATGGTGGCTTGCTGGTGGTGGGTTGATGTTAGCAATTTTAATTATCAGATATAACAAATTAGCTATTCCTTTAGTCCTATTACTTGTAGCAATGATTCCTATGTTCGTTAACGATCAACACGGAAATCCTAAATATTTTGCTCAGATAAGAACAGGAAAAGTAACTATAGATATTCCTTAATAAATAATAAAGAAAGTTTAAACTATAAAAAGTTAAAGTATAGTAATGAAGAAAATTGACAGGTCTAAATTCAAATCAATGAAGAGATTAGTAATTTATCGGGATTATATCCAAATAGAGTTTTCGCAGATAAAAGATTATGTTAATGAAACAAAAGATCTAATCCGATCGAAACAAAAAGAGCTTGAGAAATATATTGATGATGAAATTGAGAAAGATCCCCACCCTGATACCGAGAGAGAAATAGTTGACCATTTTATCGATGATCTATTAAAGTATGATCGTACATATATAGAACTCTTAATGAATTCAACATTTGCGACCTCGTATTCATTATTCGAGAGTTCATTTAGTAGAATATGTACATATGCCCAATTGGAAAAAGGATCTCAATTGCATCTTAATGATTTGAGCGGTCAAGGTATCATTAATAAATGTAGAAAATATATTGAGAAAGTTATTGAAATAGACTTGAGTTCTCTTAATACTGAATGGGAAGAGATTAAAAACTATAGTAAAGTCAGGAATTTAATTGTCCATAACTCTTCCAATTTCAAAAAGGATAAAACCAAAGCATTAGAAGATCAAGAAATGTATTCATTTTTGGCAACTAATTCTTCAATTCAATTAAAGACTGTAGGTAGAGGAGATTTTTATATTAATGATCATCAATTTATAATTGACTTCTGTGAGAAAGGAGAATCTTATCTAAACAAAGTAATTACAAAAATATTAGAAATCAAATAATAGTTAGGGATTACATAATAAAAATGAACCTTGAATATCTCATTTTCACTTTGTCCTATTAGGATAGATAAAGTTGAACAGGGTCTCTTGAGCAAGAAGAATATATTTCCTTTATTTCATAAATCATTGCTACTACTTACACCCCGAATTAACACTTGAATCCAAGGAAAAAGCTCTGAGATATCTTTTTTTAGTTTTATATTCATTAATTATTTTAAGATATATTTGCAGCCTATGAAAAATAAAGTTGAAGAGCTTGTAATTATTGTTGCTGAGGTTAAAAACTCATTAGCATTAAAAGTAAAATCTTTAGTTGATACTTCCCCTTCTATGAATACGGTAATTAATATTAAAAAGAAAATTGAAGCTCTTGAATCTGATGCTAAAGAAATAAAAGATCGTTATGCTAATAAACCAGAGGTGTTTTTGAATTTTCGTAGAAGAGCTGGTGAAATAATAGAAGAAATTGAAGCATTGAAATAAATTATTAAAAAACTACCTCTCCTGAGCCAGAAGATATATTCTCCTTGCCCCCAGAGATATTTATGGGTGTTTGAACAGCGGAGAGATATTTAAGTACAAGAAAAATACTTCCAATTGAAAATAAAATAATTTATTGGGTTGCCATTAATTTATATTAGACTGTTATAATATCGTTACCCTATCATTACACCTTCGGATGTTCCTTGCTGAACTTCTATACCTTTGATAAGGGTATAAGCTAATGCTAAAGGACCTATTCTACCAATAAACATTAAGATCATAATAATAAATTGCCCTGATGTACTAAGCTTATCCGTTATTCCTCTCGAAAGGCCAACTGTACCATAAGCCGAAACTGCTTCAAATATTAAGTCTATCCATTTTTGATCCTCTTCTGTAAACATCAAAAGCACAACTCCTACTGCTACAACCAATAATGAATAGACAAGGATGGTCATAGCTTTTTTGAATAAATCTCTTATCATCTCACTTACATGACTGGATTTTCCTCTTATTCTTTCCCAAAGTGATAGTATTAACACATACAATGTGCTTGTTTTTATTCCTCCCCCTGTTGAACCACTTGAAGCACCAATAAACATCCACAAAATAAGCATTACGATAACTGGCATACTTAAATTTCCAATATCTGCTGTATTAAAACCTGCTGTTCTTGCTGTAATGGATTGAAAAAATCCGGTAACATAAACACCAAAATCTGACAGGTTTTGTAAAGAATCATTTTGTTCTTGTATTACATAATAAAACCCTCCAATTAAGATTAAAAGTAATGAAGTAGTTATAGCAACTATTGAACTTTTTCTAAATGGAGAAGGTTTAATTTTTTTATTAAAAATGTGTTTCAACTTTGTCAAGTCCCACAATGTGGTAAAACCAATTCCGCCTAAAACAATTAGGACAGCAATAATGATATGTACGGTATAATTAGTAACTATTGAAGCATTAATAAACCCTTCAGTAAACAAAGTAAACCCCGCATTATTAAAAGCAGATATGGAGTGAAATATGGAATAGAACAACTTATTGAAATTAGATGAAAATGAAATGGTTTCATCCCAAAAATGATAGAGAGCAACTGCTCCTGCCAGTTCAATAACTAATGTCGTATAGATCACTTTTCGGAGCATATTCTTGGTTGCATCACCTTCTAATGATTTGGTATGTAATACTTCTTTAATGGTTTCGTCCGTTCTTGTAGAAGTAATCACCTTATGGTATTTTGATATGAAAAATGTAGCAAATGAAATAATATTTAATCCACCAAATTGAATTAATACCATCAACAGTATTTTCCCTTTTATAGTGAAAAAAGTAGAAACATCTACAATAGTTAGCCCAGTAACACAATTAGCACTTACTGAAGTAAATAAAGCATCTTTAAATGCCATGCCATTTCCACTAGTAGTCATTTCAGGTAACATAAATAATGAACTACCTATAACGATCAACACTACAAATGATGTAATAAATAACCAAGGTGGAGATAGTTTCCAAATAGTGTGTTTTGTTGCTACTTTACCCAATTCAATCGCAACAATAATCAACACCCATATATGTAAGAACAAAATGTAAAGATGATTGATTTCTTGAATACCAGTAAATGAAAGCATCCATTGTGAAATGGAAAAATCCATTAACCAATTAATCAACATACTGGATGCTAAGCCTAACAAAATGTAATGTTCAAACCGATTATTTGTGATGTACCCTTTCCAATCACCACTTACGATTAGTTTAATGGAATACTGCGTTAGGTAAAATCCAAAACAAATATGCAAATAAACCAAGTGATCATGCAGGTGTTCGGGGGTGTACTTATAACCGTGAAAATAAATTAAGGTTCCAATCACAGAAATAGAAATCAGGAAGTTAACTATCCTCAATATTTGAAATAAGAACTTCAATCAAATTAAATTTTTACACTTCTCAACCTTAATGAATTCACAATTACTGATACAGAACTAAAACTCATTGCAGCTGCTGCAATCATAGGTGAAAGTAAAATTTCTATACCAATAAGATATAAAACACCTGCTGCTATGGGAACTCCTAAAACATTGTATATAAATGCAAAAAACAGGTTTTGTTTGATATTAACCATTACTGCATGACTTAAGTGTTTCGCTTTCACTATTCCATGTAAGTCGCCTTTTACCAATGTAATTTCAGAACTTTCAATTGCCACATCCGTTCCAGTCCCCATAGCAATACCAACATCAGCTTGAGCCAATGCTGGTGAATCGTTGATGCCATCACCAGCCATAGCAACAATTTTTCCTTTAGCTTGCAGTTCTTTTATAGCTTGTAATTTGTCTTCTGGTAAGCATTCTGCTTTAAAATCAGTCAAATTTAATGTGTCTGCCACAGCTTTTGCAGTATTATTATTATCACCTGTCATCATTATTACTTCAACCCCTTGATTAATCAGTTCAGTAATTGCACGTTTACTCGATTCTTTTATCGCATCAGAAATCGCAACATACCCTACTGCATTTTTATCAATGGCGATATAAGATACCGTTTTACCTAATTTCTGTTCTTGAATTACTTTTTCTTTTAATATTTCAGGAATATTTATATTATACTGTTCCAATAATTTAATGTTCCCCAAGGCAATTTTTTTACTGCTTATAGTTCCAATAACTCCCATTCCAGTAACTCCTTCAAAATCTTTTACATCAACTAATTGAACCCCTTTTGATTCACCATATCTTACTACTGCCTCACCTAAAGGGTGTTCACTATACTGATTTAATGATGCTATTTGTTGAATTAAATCATTTGCATTTACTCCTTCTATAGCATAGACATGTTCTACCGAAGGCTTACCTTCTGTAATGGTTCCTGTTTTGTCAGTTATCAATACATTCACCTTATTCATTGTTTCCAAGGCTTCTGCGTTTTTGATTAACACTCCTGACTGTGCCCCTTTTCCAACACCGACCATAACCGACATAGGTGTAGCTAAACCTAAAGCACAAGGACATGCAATAATAAGTACTGCAATAGCATTGACAAATCCATAAACTATAGCAGGCTCAGGACCAAAAATAGTCCAAGCAAGAAATGTAGTTATTGCAACAACAACTACAATTGGAACGAAATATTTAGCAATAGTATCTACCAATTTTTGAATTGGAGCACGAGAACGACTAGCATCATTAACCATTTGGATAATTTGTGAAAGCAAAGTATCTGACCCTACTCTTTCAGCAATCATCACAAAAGATTTATTTCCATTAATGGTCCCCGAACTTACTTTATCTCCTTCTTTTTTATCAACTGGAATAGGCTCTCCAGAAATCATAGATTCATCAATACTACTGTGACCTTCGGTAATTTTTCCATCTACTGGAATTTTATCTCCTGGCTTTACTCGTAATAAATTACCTACTTGAATATCGTGAATGGAAATGATTTTGTCCCCCCCATTCTCTACTAAAACTGCTTCTGATGGAGCTAACTTCAATAATTCTTTTATAGCCCCACTAGTTTGACTGTGGGCTCTTGCTTCTAGTAACTGACCTAATAACACTAAAGTTAGAATGACAGCTGTTGCCTCAAAATAAAGTAAAACCGTTCCTGTTTCAGTTTTAAATTCATCAGGAAAAAGATCAGGAAAAAGCAGCCCTACCACACTAAACAGAAAAGCAACTCCAGTACCAATACCAACCAAGGTAAACATGTTTAAATTCCATGTAATAATGGATTTCCATGCCCGAACAAAGAACATCCAGCAGGCATAAAATACAACCGGTATGGTTAAAATAAATTGCACCCAATTCCAAATTTGCTGGCTTGCAATTTTAGCCAATGGATTACTCGGTATTAAATCTCCCATAGCCACAATAAATACTGGTAATGAAAAGGCAGTAGCGACAATCATTTTCTTTACTAGTCCTTTATAAACTCTCTGTTCTTCACTTACATTGGGTGCTAGGGGAACTAAATCCATACCACATATTGGACAAGCACCGGGTTGATCTTTTATTACATCTGGGTGCATAGGACATGTAAATTGCTGCTCTGAAACTACTTGAGGTTGTTCTATTAAGTGCATCCCACAAACGGGGCAATCACCAGATCTGTCATACGTTTTTTCTCCTTCACAGTGCATTGGACAATAGTATGTGCCGTTGCCATTTATGGGAGTCTCGTGATGATGTTCCTTTTTGTTATGACATGGTTTTTCACTCCCAAGCATTTCAATAGAATAGTGTAGTCCTGCTTTTATTAATGCTGCTTGTAAATCTTCATCTGAAATATGTGTTCTCATATTAATTCGAACTTCAGATTTAGCTAAATCTACTTTAACTGATGTAATATCCCGCAGATCATTTAATGCTCTTTCCACATTAGTTTGGCAACCTGTACAAGTCATTCCTGTTACTTTATATGTATGTTCCATAATTCTAATAAGGGTTATAAGTTTTTTAATATAAATTCAATTCGCTCCTGAGGGTTTAGTACAGGTACATGTATAATTGGACATGGGTACGACTCATATACTTTGATAATCAGTTCGTGAATCCGAATTTGTTCTTGCTCATCCTCTAATCTTGCGTAGTCATTAATCAAGGGTAATCTGTCTAAAATGAATACTTTACTATAGCAATATTTATTACATTGATTAACTAACCTATCATCATATTCTAGCCCTAAAAATTGATAATAAGCCATTGCATCTGGAAGTGCTCTATCCAGAAACACAATATCTTTAACATTTAATTCAGCTTCTTGTTCAATTTGCATATCTAAAACCCCAAGCTGGAATTGTTTTTTATTTTCTCTAATTTCTTCAACTGTTCTCCCATTGATTTTTTGAGTATCGATATAATGTCGAGCATGTTCAATAGTAGTTTTATAGCCTCTTTCGTTGAGCATATTTATTACAGTAGTTTTCCCCGTACATGGACCACCAGTGATTACATTCCAATTCGTTTTTATTTCTTTTTCCATGATATTCTCTTAGTTCATTTTAATAATCATTATCCTACTATTTCCTCAACACTATATAATTCAGGAACAGCACATTCCCACCTATAAGTTTCTGTTACTTTATTACTAAAAACTTTTGCTGATGTTGCTTCTCCATGGACAATAAATACTTTTTCAGGGGTATTTTTTATTTCACTCATCCAATCCAATAATTCTGTTTGATCTGCATGAGCTGATAATACCTGAAGGTTTGCAATTTCTGCTTTAATTGGATAATATTTGCCGTAAATTTTAATATCTATTGCTCCTTCTAATAATTTCCTGCCTCTGGTTCCTTCTGCTTGAAATCCTGCTAACAATACAGTTGTTTCAGGTTTACCAATATACTGCTGAAGATACGTTAATACTCTACCACCACTAATCATTCCACTACCAGCAATTATAATTTTAGGATTCTTATTATCGATTACTTCCCAAGTTTCTTTGTATTCTCTTACTACACGAAAAGTATTACACATCTTGGTGCAATCTTCAATAGGTAGCTTATGCCAATCTCTATAATTATGAAATACTTCCAATACGTTGGCTCCCATAGGACTATCCATAATCATCGGAATATCAGGAATTGCTTTTTTCTCATGTAATTGCCATAACAAATACATTAAGGTTTGTGTTCGCTCCACTGCAAAACTTGGTATAACCAACGTTCCACCCTTCTCTATAGTTTCGTTCACGATGGTTTTTAGTTTTTCTTCTAAATTATCAGTAGGGTGAATTCTATCTCCGTAAGTGCTTTCAATAAAAAGCACATCTGCATGTTCAGGTTTTTTAGGTGGTCTCATCAACAAATCTTCTTTTCGTCCAATATCACCTGAAAAGACAAATCGTTTCCCATGAACATCTAACTCAATAAACGTAGCCCCAATTATATGTCCATTGTATTGAAATCGTACTTTAATTTCAGGATAAAGCGTTATCCATTCTCCTTCAGGAAGGGAATTAAAATGATCAATTGCTCTTTCTGCATCTTGAATGGTGTATAGTGGTTCTGCTGGAGAATGTTTCGTAAATCCTTCTTCATTAGCTTGTTTAGCATATTCTTCTTGAATTTTAGCACTATCCAATAAAATAATTTTTGCAATAGCTAAAGTTGGAGATGTTCCTTGAATCGCTCCATTAAACCCCATTTTTACTATTCGAGGAAGGTAGCCTGTATGATCCATGTGCCCGTGTGTTAGTAAAATGGTATCTATTTCAGATACATTTACTGGTAGATAATCCCAGTTTTTTAAACGAAGTTCTTTCAATCCTTGAAACAAACCACAATCTATCATGATTTTTCGTTCTCCTGTATCAATCAGGTATTTGGACCCTGTTACTGTTCCAGCCGCCCCTAAAAAGTGAATGGTTATTTTTTTATTGCTTTCCATTTTTCTAGTTTAATTTTTTTTGTACATAATTCATGAGCTTCATGTAGTATATTTTTTTGTCTTTTAGCACTTATCTGAATTGAATTTAACAACTTAGGTTGATTACACAAATCCATACAAAGGACAATTTCTTTATCTAACAATTGTTGTTTTTCGTACTTCGTTAAGCTTGTAAGACAAGTAATTGGATGTAGCCCAGAAGCATCTATTCTTTCTTTTAAACTGCCTTTTTTAGGGTAATCCCAGCTTAACAACATTAACCCCATACAATTACCATATTGAATAGCATCACTTGTAAATCTTGTATTGGTAACCACCCATCCCTGATGAAATTTGGTGTCATGACCGGGTTGTTTTTCCCATTGAGCCTCTACATCTTTAAATCTGGACTGAATGTAAAGGGGAATTTTAATATTACAAAATCTACCCTGATCGCTATGAAATTTACATTCTATCATAAAATGTTTGTTATCCTTTTGAGCAATAACATCAACTTCATGATTTACACAATGACCTTTTACAATAACTCCCACCTCAGTCCGAAAACCTTCATAACTTAAAATAGCTCCTACAAATTTCTCAAAAGGGAATCCTGTAGGGCCTAATTCAAAAATGGCTTTTTTTAATTTGTAACGAGCTGCTGTTGAAGGTGGAGATATTTGTCTCAATAATTTAAAAGCTTTCCTATATATTTCTTTAGTGGTCATTCCATTATATAACACCCCCTCCACTTCATCAATAATTTCCTTAATTATTTTCTCATCTGCACCAGAACGCTGTAAAGAACTTTTGAGCTTATCTGAATTGAAAACTACTTCTTCTCCAGAAGCTTTAATAATATTAAAACTCTCCGTTATCATTATTTGCTTTTTATATTAACGCTTAAAACAGGTATATTAGAATGGTTTACTAAACTTTCGGTAATACTGGGAGAAATCATTTTCATAAATCCAGTTTTCCCATGTGTGGTAAGGGCAATTACATCTGCATTTACCTTTTTTGCGAATTTTTGAATTCCTCTTTCTTCGTTTAAGGCATTGTAGATGTTAACACTACAGGTTCCTCTTGGACATTTGTTGAGAAAGTTTTGCATAGCAGATTCAATTTCATCTGTTTCTTTAAATTGAAAAGGCATGTTTACATATAGTAAATGAATTTGAGCTTTTACTAAATCGGCAAACTGAATAATCTTACGAAATGGTTGTTGTGCTCCCACTTCAAAATTAGAAGCAAATACTATGCTTTTGAAAGAATTCTTTTTTAAAGAATTTTTAACTACTAATACAGGAGTCAACGAGTATCTAACTACTCTTTGCGTATTTGAACCTATCAATTCTTTTATTCCGCTTGTGCCATGCGATCCAATAATTATCAAATCGTATTTATAATCTTCTAATACTGTAGAAATATCATTTTTATTAAATACAAAAATTGATTTTGTATTTAATTTAGCTTTTTCCGCTTTTAATTTAAGTTTGTTCAATTCTCCTTTTGCATGCCCAATTTCATGTAGGGTTTCAGGAAAATTCTTTTCCTGCTCTTTCCGTAATTTTTTCCAATCTACAGGAGTTCTTTGCACATGAAGAAAATGAATTTCTGCTTTCATTTTTTTAGCTAACTCTATTCCTGTTTCTACTGCATTATTCGCACATTTAGAAAAATCAGTAGGAATTAATATTTTTTTCATAGTATGTTTTTTATTGATTTGAATTAATAATTGATTTTGAACTATAAAAACGGTCAAACACAACACAGGCTGTTAAATCACCTGTAACATTTACCGCAGTTCTAAACATTCCGAGCAATCGCTCAACTCCTATAATAATCATAACTCCTTCTGCTGGTATTCCAGCACTACTCAAAACAGAGGCTAATATAACTACTCCTCCCCCTGGAATAGCTGGGGTTCCGATTGATGCCGCTACAATAGTTACAACAACAATAATGATATTGAGTAAGCCCATTTCAATTCCATAAGCTTGAGCAATAAACAAGGTAGTAATGGTTTGATAGAGAGCTGTTCCATCCATATTAACGGTTGCCCCAATAGGAATTATAAAATTACTGATTGCTTTATCTACTCCTAATTCTTCTTGTGCGGTTTTGAGTGAAAGGGGCATAACAGCAGCAGAACTAGTAGTAGAAAAAGCCAAAAGTTGAACGTCTCTTATTTTTCTTAAAAATTTAAAGGGGTTATTCTTTCCTATTATTCCTACTATTAACAAATAAACTCCTATTAATAGAATAAGTCCAATTAATACTACTAACACATAATAGCCTAATCCAGTAAGTGAACTTAATCCTACACTAGAAGTTAATTGTACCATTAATCCAAAAACTGCTATGGGAACTAACACCATTGCCCAGTTCACTATTCTCATACAAATTTCTTGCAAAGCACTTAACATCAGTTTCACAGGATGTAGTAATTTGCTTGGCAGCATTAATACCGCTACTCCTATGATAATTGTAAATATGACAATGGGCAACATTTCTCCACTAACCATAGCGGCTAAGGGATTTTCAGGCAATAAATCTGTAATTATTTTTGGTATGTTATTAACTTCAAATGTAAGTTTCGCACTTTCACTACCTGAACTCATAATTGCATCATGTTCAATTAAGGCCTGTTGATGTAAATATTTTCCAGGTTGAAATAACAATGCTAATATTGTCCCAATGCTAACTGAAATAATTGTAGTTGATAAGAAATAAAGTAATACTCCTCCTCCTAATTTTTTAAGATTTTCTTTACTATTACTAGCTATTCCCGTAATTATCGAAGCCACAATAAGCGGAATCATAATCATTTGTACCAATTTCAGGAAAAGCATACCAGGCAAAGCCATCCAATTACCAATGGCATCTGCGGTAGATTTAGTTAACCAACTATTTTGAGGACTAAGTATCAAACCAATCCCTACACCTAAAAACAAGGCAATAATTACCTTTAACCATAGCTTTTTTTCAACTAATTTTAATAGATAACTATTGAATGATTTGAGTGTTCTTATTTCGGTATCAAACATTATTTAATTTTTATACTTGAATTATAAAAAGCTGCTACGCATGCCCCAATTAACCATCCCAATATAAAGGTTTCTACTATACCTATGCCTGCTTCCCATAAAGGGACATTCATACGGATAATAGAAGAAACATCTAACCCATGTAGTAAACTGTTAAAGAATTTGACTGTTCCTGCGTGACCTGCGGTAAGCATTACAATCATACACCCCAGATACAGCAAGGCTCCAGTAAAACCAAAAGCTAATCCTAATTTTTTGACGTTTATGTGACTCATAATTTTAAGTTTTAATGGTTAATTAATGTTCTTTTTGTTTATCACGATGATGTCTATGATTTGGCATCATTAAGTGACAAGCAAACATTGCTAGAATAAAAATGAATAACGAAATATCATTACCTAAACCTAATGCTGGAGCAAAAAAGATGAGTAATAATGGTAATCCGCAACCTATAATCATCCATAAAGTGTGTTTTCTCATTTTGATACTATTTTTATAGTTAAAAAGTCCTCCCTAAAATATGGGAGGGAGGACCTGTGCGTATTAATCTACTTCTTTCAAATCCATTCCACATACAGGGCATGAACCTGCTTTATCGTAAGTTTTATCTCCCTCACATTTCATAGGACATTGGTACATTACATGCTCATGAGCTCCTTCTTCATGATGTTCTTCTCCACCACCACAACTAACTAAAGTTAAAGCGCCTGTTCCAATTAACATTGCGCCTACTAATACTAAAATTCTCTTTTTCATCTTTTTTAATTTTTATGTTTATAATTATTTTATTGGTCTTCTGCTTTGTTTAATACAATTTGAACTATTTCGATTTGTATATCATCCTTTAAATTTAATCCTTCTAGGTTTAATCCTAAGTCGTCTATTTTAATATTAAATTTCAGGGTTAATAAGCATGAAAATGTTCCTCTGCTTGAGATATGCTCTAATTTACCTGTTCCACTAATTGTATTGTCATTAGTTGAGATGGATCCTTGTACCTCAAACTCTAATGGAGGGTGGCCATTCGTATTAATGTGATCTACACCTAATTTTCCATTAAACTCAACAATATCATATTTCATTAAAGCTAACTTCTTATCTAATGAATCGTTTCCAGTATAAAAAGTAGATTTATCCATTTTTATGGTAAATCTTGCTGTTTCATAATTTAATAAAACGAGTAATTCTTTTGTCGTTAACTTTAGAATAGTGTCAGCAGAAACAGTAGTTATTACCATGTTTCCATTTTGTGTTCGATAAACATCTTGAGCATTCCCTTGCTTCAGTAGAAGCAAACAAAAAAGGAAGCAACAAATTTTACTAATAGTTTTCATAATTATTCTCTATAAGTATCTTTTGAAAGAAATGTGATGAATCAATAACCTATCAACTTCATTAACCTTTTATAAAATCGCATTTCCTTCTAAAGACTATTTACTAATGTTTATGACCTGAATGATCTTCCTTTTTTTTATCTCCTGGTCTTTCATATTGACAGCAGCCTGGTAGATTGTTGTATACTTTTTCGGAAGCTCTATATTCTTCTGTATCATATCCAACACCTGCGATTTTCTTCTTAATTTCATCTAAAGAAATATCATGGGTATGATATACAACTTCTATCATTTTAGTTTCTTTATTCCAGTCTGCTTTTTCAACACCTTTAACCCCTTTCAACGCACCTTCAATTGTTTTTTCACACATGCCACAATTTCCATACACTTTAAATGAGTCAGTCTCTTTATCATCGTGATTTACTGAAATAAAATTGTTTTCTATTGATTCAGAAGCTTTAGTAGTATTAATAGCTAAAAACATTATACATAATGTAGCTACACTTAAAATTTGTTTTTTCATCTTGTTCATTTTTATGGTTTATAATTATTTTATTTCTTGTTTTACTTCTCCACACTTCAACATTTTACTTCCGAAGTATGGATTTTTAATTTCCTTTTCGATACTTAACCAATAACCTCCTTTATCGTCATTTGCCATCGGGCAGAATTCTAAATAAAGTGGTTGGCTATCTTTCATTTTAACTCCCAACTTCTGGGTAGCATCTGCTAGTGATTTACTAATGGTTAAAAAAATGGTTCGCTGTTCATCTATATTTACAGCTTTAGAAAGAAGTTTTAACTCTTTATTCATTGACTTTAAAGCCTCCATCCAAACATTATGAGCATCCTCCATTACCAAACTCATATCCACTTTTTTAAGCGATTGTTGGAGCGATTTTACATTAGATTGAAGATCAGAATTATCGTTAACCAGTTTATCTTTAAGTGATAAATACTGACTAACTACATTCCCTAGTTGCTGTTTGAATTTAGCCGAAACTTTGGACTTGTCTACCATCACTTCTTTGCTCATATCCATATCTTTCATTTCATCCTTGTTATCTCCTCCTCCATGATTATGACCAGTAGCAACTTTCCCCCCTGTTGGATTCATCATGCTTTTTTTACCTGCCAACTGAGCGGCCGCATCAATTTTAAATACACCATTGGTTGCAATTTCTTCTCCTTCTTCTAACCCTTCTTTTATCACATAAAATTCACCAGCATCTTCCCCTAAAATCACTTCACGATAGATAAAAGAATTATGTTCTCGGTTTGGTAACTTTATATAAACTACTGCACGCTTACCGGTCCACAATACTGCTGATTTAGGCACAAGTATAACTTCCCCAGTTATTGGCAATTTAGATGTGATAATGCCATTAGCAAACATATCTGGTTTTAATAATCCACTGGCATTAGACATTTCAACTCTCACGTTAGCAACTCTAGTTTTTGGATTAATAAATGGATCTATAAAAGTGATTTTTTCCTTAAATGTCTTACCAGGAATAGCTTTAAGATCTATCTCTAAATTATCTCCCACTTTCACCCAAGGCAAATCATTTTCATAAGCCTCAAATAACATCCATATTCTACTTAAGTCCGTTACTTCTAATAATATTTGACCTGCCTTAACATAATCACCTTCTGATGCCATCAACATCATGACATAACCATTATGGTCGGAAAATATATTTAGTTCATTTTGAACCTTTCCCGATTTTTCAATGTTGTCAATTTGTTGGTCACTAAATTTCCATTGTTTTAATTTATTTCTTGCAGCTTCAACCAATGCAGGGTTAGTCGATTCGTCTTTTAATACTTCAAACAATTCCTTCTGAGCAGTAACCAATTCGGGAGAATATATTGTAGCTAGTTTTTGCCCCTTTACGACCTTTTCCCCTGTGAAGTTGATAAACAATTTTTCTATCCTACCTGGAAAGTGAACTGCTTGTGAATAAACTAAACGTTCATCAGGTTTTACTTTCCCCAACAATCGTATTTCTTTCTCTGGATTTTCTCGTTTAACGACATAAGTCTGTATCTCTGCTAGCTTCATAGCTGAAGCAGACATTGAAACTTCATCTGGCAATACTTCCTCACTATTCATTGAATTGTCTAAAGGGATTAAATCCATCCCACATATCGGGCATTGTCCTGGTCCATTCTGTTGTATTTGAGGATGCATCGAGCAGGTCCAAATTTGTTCTTCCAATGTTTCATCATGGATATGGGTTCCTACAGCTTCATTAGTGGAATTTCCTCCACCTATAAATTTACCGATAACTATACCTAGTATTAAAACCAGAATAATTACTATCCATTTATTTTTTAATATATTTTTCATAATTCTTCGTTTATTTTCCAGTTAAATAGTTAATGAATGCTACAGCTGCATTTTTATCTGCTTTGGCTTTATCTAATTCAAGAGCATACTTTAAAGCTTTTCGTTCCATTCTGAGTACTTCTTCAAAGTTTTGTCCATTATTGGAATAAGAAGTTAATAGTATTGTCAGCGATTTTTCTGCTAATTTTAATTGCTTTTGAAATAATACTATTCTACGTTCACCATCTTTATATTCTTTATGTCCTTTCTCAAATAAAATTGTCAGCTGATTTTGTTTATCCTCTTTTTGAAATTGGGTAGCTTTAATATTTAATGATGCTTCGTTAATCATGGCTTTGTATTTCTTGCGATAAAGCGGAACGGTGATTCCAATTTTTGGGAATAGAATTGCGTCCTTACCGCTTTCATTTCCTACCATTGGGTTATCGCTATTTCCAATTAAAATGTAATCCATACCTATTGAAATTTTCGGTCCTCCCATTTTATGTGCTGCAATTTCTTGTTTTTGAAAAGAAGCCATTTTAAAATCGAGTTGCTTTATCATGTGGTTTTGGTTTGATATACTATCCAGTAATATCTCTTTTGAATATGCTAGACTTTCATCCCATAAGTCATCAGGAACAGTGATACTTGTTTCAACAGGTTGATTCAATAATTTATTGAAATTAACTTCTAATACCCATTTTGTATCTAATAAATAGGCTAATTGGTTTTCCAACTCATTTTTTTCCATCTCAACCCTCATTTCATCAACGACAGATGATTTTCCTGTTTCCACCTTGATTAAAGCCAATTGCTGAAAAGTGTTTAGTATGGCTATATTTTCTCTGGTGATTGTTATTCCTTTTTGAACAAAATACAGATTGTAATAAGCAGATTTAATATCAAAAAACAACTTTGATTTAGTCTCTTCAAAAGCTTCATATTTTGCTTTAGCCTGCTGGATTACAACATCTTCTTTAGCCCCAAGAGTCCCAAACCATGGAAACATTTGCATCACACCAAATTTTGCTTGTTGTGGACCAACTCTGGTTTCAACTGGAGTTATGAAATATCCAAATGATATAGTCGGGTCGGGTAGAGTTCCAACTTGTGGAACCCTTTCTAAAGCAGCATTGTATTCTGAAAACTTAGCCTTTAATCCTGGATTATTTTCTGCTCCTATTTTTAAGTATCCATCCAATTCAGATTGAGCTTGTACTTTTACAACAAAAAGCACTAAAAGGATAATTATATATTTAGTTCTCCGCTTCATTATTTTTTATTTTTATCCAATGAAGAAATACGACTCTTAAGTTTAGTTTTTAACGGATTATCGAGCTCTTTAAAAGCACTATATGTTATTTTACTTATGACATTTCTCTTTACCATTAGTTCTAACCAGTGATCTAATGCTTCAGATAAATCGATTATTGCTTCTTCATAAAAACTAATTTTTTTCGCATTTTTATCTTCATTAAACCCTTTTACAATATTTACACCTATAGAGTCAATAGCTTTTAAAAATGGCTGACCCATAACCGCGCTATTTTTATCATCCATTGAGTTCAAAATATTCCAAGCAAAATCAGACATTTTTTTATACTGTTTATACTCTATTAGATTTTTTACATTTGTTGGTATAATTTCTTTCATTCTTTTAATCGTTTAACTTTTCCTTCTTGCCACATACAGTACAAAACAGGCATAATAAACATGGTTAATACTTCAATCAACATTCCTCCAAACAGAGGAATTGCCATTGGCCCCATAATGTCTGAACCTTTTCCTTGTGATGTTAATACAGGAATTAAAGCAATAATCGTTGTAGCAGTTGTTAATACTGCTGGTCGCACTCTTTTAGATGCGGCTAACAAAACTGTTGCTCTTACTTTATCTTTTGTATCAGGTTTATCTTTTTCAAACAATTGAGTTAGATAGGTACCCATTAATACTCCATCATCTGTAGCTACTCCAAAAAGGGCAATAAATCCAACCCAAACAGCTACACTTAAATTGACGGTATGTACTTGAAACAAATCTCGAAGGTTTATCCCTCCAATTGAGAAGTCTAAGAATCCTGGTTGGCTATATAACCAAAGCATTATAAACCCACCTGAAAACGCAACAAGAAGTCCACTAAAAATCATTGATGTTGTCACTACCGATCTAAATTGGAAGTACAAAATCAAAAAGATAATTAATAAGGAAATAGGAACTACCAACATTAATCGCTTGGTAGCTCTTATTTGATTCTCGTAATTTCCAGTAAATCGATAACTTACTCCAGCTGGTAAAACAAACTCTCCAGATGCTATTTTAGCATCTAATAATTCTTGAGCATCTTCTACAACATCTACTTCTGCGTACCCTTCCTTTTTATCGAAAATAACATAACTCACTAAAAAGGTATCCTCACTTTTAATTACTTGTGGTCCTCTTACATAATTGATGTCAGCCAATTCTTCCAATGGAATTTGAACTCCCGAAGGTGTAGGTATCAACACTCTCTTTAAATCTTCAGGGTTATCTCTGTATTCTCTTGCATATCTAACCCGAACAGGAAACCTTTCTCGTCCTTCAACCGTTGTTGTTAATGGCATTCCTCCAATTGCAACACCGATTTGTTTTTGCATATCTTCAATTGTTAATCCATACCGAGCAATTGCTTCTCTCTTGATTTCAATTTCTAAGTAAGGTTTACCCACAACTCGATCTGCAAAAACAGCTGATGCTTCAACACTTGAAACTTGCTTTAAAATATTTTCAATTTCATACCCTGTTTTTTCTATGGTTTCTAAGTCAGGACCAAATACTTTTATTCCCATCGGGGCACGCATCCCTGTTGCCAACATTACCAACCTCGTTTCTATGGGTTGTAATTTTGGAGCAGATGTCATCCCTGGTATTTTAGAATGTGCTAGAACATCTTTCCAAATATCATCGGGTGATTGAATATGTTCTCGCCACTGTCTAAAATATCCTCCGTTCTCATCTTCTATTAAATCTTTGGTGTCAATCGATCGAAATTCATCCTCCGCATATTTATAGGTAGAGCCATCTTTTAAAATAAAAGCATTATCATCATTGATTTTAAATCGCATTTTATGCCCATCTTCATCAATTTTGTATTCTGGTAGATAATTGATGATGTTTTCATACATCGAAATAGGAGCAGGGTCTAAAGCAGAGTTTACACGTCCCCATTTCCCAACTGTTAACTCTACTTCTGGGATAGCATTCAAATGCCTATCTAATTTACGGATAACATCTACATTTTCAGCTACTCCTGAATGTGGCATTGTTGTAGGCATTAGTAAGAATGACCCTTCATTTAACGAAGGCATAAACTCTTTCCCAACTCCTGGAAATTCTTCTGATAAAGATGTCCAAACTGTATTTGTTTTTGCAAATTGAGGCATGAAACCAAATACTTTGTCAAATCCTTGCCAAGCCGTAATTCCAAATAGAACAATAATAATTGGAGCTAATAAAAATTTCCATTTATTCTCCAAACACCACGTTAAAAGGTGCTTATAATATTTGACAATCAACATCAAAACACCCAGAATTACTCCAACGGTAGCTACTACAAAAAGTATGTTAGCGAAAAAGCTGTTTTGTACACCCAATGGCATCCAAACATTGGCAATAAAATAGACTACAACAAATAGAGTAATAATGATATTAATAATGTTGACATATTTCCTTTTGTCTTCAGGCCATTTATACTCTAACAAATTGTTAACTCCAAATAGAATTAAAGCTATGGATAACCAACTTCCAAAACCTATCCAAAACACAAGTCCAGCAATAATGAGTAACCCATTCCAAATCTTACTTAACTTGCCTTTATCAAATCTTATTGAAAATACCAGATGAGCAAAAGTGGGAATGAATAAAATTCCAATAAACAATGCTGCTAGCATTGCAAAAGTTTTAGTAAATGCTAAAGGTGTAAATAGTTTTCCCTCTGCTGCTTGCATGGCAAAAATGGGTAAAAAACTAACTATGGTTGTGAATAAAGCAGTAACTACTGCTGAAGCCACTTCAGAAGCTCCCTCATATATTACTGTCATCAATTCTTTCCCTCGTTTCCCAACATTTTTTGGTAATTCAATATGCTGTATGATGTTCTCTGTGAACACAACCCCAACATCTACCATAACTCCAATGGCAATAGCAATTCCCGAAAGAGCTACTATATTAGCATCCACACCAAATTGGCGCATCATAATAAAACTAATCAGTACTCCTAAGGGTAATAAGCTTGAGATTAATATGGATGCTCTTAGGTTTAATACCAGTACAATTACCACCAATAAGGCTATGAGCATTTCTAATGAAAGGGCTTCTTCTAATGTTCCTAGTGTTTCTTTTATTAACCCTGTCCTATCATAAAATGGAACAATAGTTACTTTGGAAACTGTTCCATCTGCCAAAGTTTTACTTGGCATACCAGGTTCTATTTCCTTTATTTTTTCTTTTACTCGATCTATAACTTCTAGTGGGTTAGCACCATAACGAGCAACCACAACTCCACCAACTGCTTCTGAACCTCCCTTATCTAATCCCCCTCTTCGAGTTGCTGGACCGAAAACTACTTTGGCAACATCTTTAATTTTAATCGGAACATTATCATTAGAAATAATTA
>JAJCYO010000047.1 GCA_029262875.1 Flavobacteriales bacterium | reverse complement strand
TTGCCCCTCTAAAGAATGGGTGATAATCGTTCTTCTAATTCTATCAATCTCTTCTTTATTATGTAGGTTTCCGAGCCAAAAATAAATGATGAAATTTTTTACGCCTTTTTTCATCAATAAGTTAGCCGCCTCAACTATCTCCATATGACAAGTTTGCGGAATAATTGATTTAGGATAAAAGAAAATGGTCTTATCATCAGGAAGTTGGCGAATGAAGTTCTCTGTAAATTCAGAAATTGGATTATTCGATTCTATGAAAAAAGATTTTTCTATCCCCCAAGGTAGCACTACATTTTTTGATTCATCATTAAACTTATCAATTTGCGCTTTTGTCCCATACCAGTTGCATTGTATAATATCTGCCTTTTTCAAAAAATACTTATACAACATTCCTCTAATGTTCTTTTGAATTGCCCACTGTAGGAGAACTGGTCCCCAAATATTAATATTTACGGTTGTTTTTTTTGAATGAAATAAATTGACCAAAAATAAAACTGGGATACTATACGCACCATGATGCCATATAAGGTTATATGGCTTTCTAATTTTTTTAATGAACTGAATTATTGAAATAGGAGTAGATGAAAATGGTACAAACTCTATATTTTTATAACTTTCACTATACTCATCCTCACCATCAAAAGCAAATGTTAGCTTATAGTTATGGTGGGTATCAAAAAAATCTAAAAATGGTTTAATATTATGTCCGTAAGCAGGACCAATCATTAATATTTTAAACTTTTCCAATTTTTTACTTGTCTATATATTTCAGTAAATGAAAAGCTTCAGCATATTCCACACCGGCTGTGGCACCCCTAAAAGTTGCCAAAGCTTTAAGGTTTTCATTACTTCTCGGAAACGGATGTTCTCCCATCTCAGATTCATAAACTGAAGCTAATTCAATCTTTTTCTCAATATATTTCGAAATGTCAACAAAATAATTTGGTATGAATACATTTTCCGATAGTGCTGGAGCAAATTCAGTTTCAGAAACACACTCATACATCAACACTTTTTTAATAAAAGGAAACCTAAATGACTTAGTGCATGAAAAGATGGCATCAAATGTTATTCTATGGTCACTATGAACATCGGATCGGTTTAGCGTATAAACTATATTAGGTTTATATTTTTGGAACACATCAGCTACCAAAGGTATTAATTCTTTGAGTGAAGAGCTATCTAAACTCATGGTAGGAAAACCTAATTTAACAACATTTTCAATGCCAATTCCGTTAGCAACTTTTTCAATCTCTTGTTCTCTCGATGCTATTCTTTCTTTTGAGAACCCTTGATCTTCAAAAATGCTTGTAATTATAACCCATGTAATAGAATCATTATTTTCTGCATGTTTTAGAAGGGTTCCCCCTACTCCAAACATTTCATCATCAGGATGCGTTGATACTACAATAACGTTGTTCATATTCATTATTCTTAAATTTTAAAATACATCAGAATCAATAAATCTAAAATGCCAATTCTTAATATTAAGTATTTCTTTGTTTTCAACAAAGGGAATTATACCAAAATTGGTATTAAATTCTCCTTCTTTAAACCCCATCTTTTTCATCCCATCGTACTCTTCCGAATATAAATTAGACCAGCAATTAAGTTGTTCTACTTCTTCATTTAATAAAAAAGTAAAAGCCATATTCAGCATTGCAAATTTATCAATTTCATTTTTATAAAATATCTCAACAATATCAATGGTCTCCATATATTTTTTATAGACAAGACTTCCTATTAAAGTTGAGTCTAAATGTATTTTTAACGAATAATATTGGTTGTTAGGATTTTTAATTAAACGCCAGTTTAGCCATTCGTTTGAGCGACTTAAATGGATTAACTCATCGGTGGCACTTAGTTTATCCATATCCATTAAATCTTCTTTAGATAAAGGATTAGAAGCAAAAGTATACCGGTCTTCATTTTCTATTGATAATTTCTTAAAATCATGCTGAAGTAAAGAAAACATGTTAAGAACGGTTAAATCTTGCCACCCTAAGTTTTTTTTAAACCCATAATGAGAGTTAGCATTTGCAAATCCGTATACTCCAATAAAATTATCTTTTTTCAATTCTTCAAACAGATTATTTGCCAATGTCTTGAAATAACCTCTCCTGGTATAATCCGGGTGAGTCATTGTCATATTTGACAACGCTACGTTATAAGATTGGTTACCAACAGAAAGTTCGCATGGAGAAACAGCATAATAGGCCACCAACTCATTATCCTCTATGATGTAGTTGATGTATGTCTTAGATGTAACCGGATTGTTCAAAAAGCGCCAATTCCAATAATCTTCTTCCAAATTTCTACCAAAGCAATTCTTGAATAAATTCGCAATTAAAGAAAATTCTATTGGCCTTTCAGAAAAACGATAACACTTCATGATGCTAAAAATAAAAAAGAGGGGCTAAATAACTCCTCTTTTTTCAATATATTTTATGGGTTCTGTTTTTTGATAACTTAATCCACTAATTTAATAATTTTCCCAACTCGTTTAGACCCATTTTTCGTATTCGTGAGTGTTACAAAATATACCCCTTCGATTAAATTGGTTATGTCTAACCCAATTCTACCGTTAGCAATACCCGCCTTATAATTGTCAATTACCTTACCTGTTACATCAATTAGTTGGACTTCCTCTAAAACATCATTTATCAAATCTATGTATACGAATGAATTCGAAGGGTTTGGATAAATATTTATGTTTTGTTCATCTGATTTTACTTGCTCCACTGAGACACCATTACAAAAACTCAAATCTCCATTCGTTGGAATAGTAACAAATTCTGGAAAATTTAACGCAACAGTGACACTCGGTTTACTCCAAACATTATTTTCATAAAATCCTGTCATATTACCAGATGGCATCACAGAATTTGGAGAAATAATTCTTCCAACTTCTGTTATTTGATTCGTAACTCCCTTAGTTAAATGATAAACATAACCATCACTTGCTTTTTTTAATCCTCCTCCACCTCGGTTAAAAAAACTATTCATCACCTCATTACCAGTACTGAACTCATACTGAAATAGATTAACTTGTAACCAATAAGTGGAATAATACAAGAAGTTTCCATTTGGAGCATATTCAACATCATAAAAGAAATCGCCTTGAGGATTATTGGAAATAAGACTATAATTATCAAGAACTCCCGTAAGTGTATTGAATCTTAATGTATAAACAAGATTAGAAGTTGTGACCGCTATTTCAACATTATCAGTTGGGGCAGAAAACCGTTCTACCGAATAAGTTAAATTTCCGAAAAATTCTCCTGCAGAAGCAGGTCCTAAATCATACCTGTTCATATAAGTAACGCCATTGCTATCAATTTTATGAACCACAAACCAGTTGTTAGTTGTTGGGTTAGCCAACCTCGAAATTAAATAAAACACGAACTTATTATTTCTTGCTGGAACAACGATCATTCCTTCTCCTGCATCTGTATTTGTTATAGAGCCAGGATAAGGCAAGGTTGTAGCGTTTGTAAATGTCTTTGATATTTTATCATACATTCTGTATGAAATTGTACCAAAAGCTTGATTTGACTGGCCGGTATTTGAAGTCGGGTTAGCAAATACATAAAAAGAGTCTATCGGGCACTTGGGTAAAATACATATTCCCGCAGGTTGCGTTGAGGACTCATTTCCTCCCATTCCATTAATTTGCAGATTGTGATTCTCATCCCACAACCGATTACCATCCGTATAAAAAAACAAGTCTCCAGTTATAGGGTCTGTTGCCACTGCGCTACCTTCGCCACCAAACAAATCCATGTCTTGTCCAGCTCCACTCCCAGTAGATATTGTAGGAAAACCAGGGATTAAATTCGGCCCAGATAACCCTAAAGGACTATTGAAATTATCATATATGGTAAAGTTGGTCATTACATTTCCAGGCTCTGGATTACCAAAAATCCAGTACTTATCCTGTAATTGTTGAGAAAATGATTGACAACTAAATAGTATGAGTCCAATAATAGTTAACCGTTTCATATTTTTTTAAATGACTTTATAAATTGTATTTATCAGCTTGTAAGTTAGCAAAGTTTTCATTTAAATAAAATGATATGTGTTCTTAATATGCTCATTTTTAAATTGTAAAACTTGTCTTAAAAAAAAGTGGCAGGTCAAAACACCCGCCACTCTTGAATAACATCAATAACAATTAAACATTATTCCTTCACTTTAATTATTTTACCCTTTTGAGTAAATCCAGATTTTGGATTGGTAAGAGTTACAAAATATACACCTTCAGATAAATCATGTATATCTAAAGTTATTTGTCCAGCTACTATTTCTACGACATAATCAGTTACTACTTTTCCACTTAAGTCAAATAATTGCAATTTACTTCCTATCTGATTACTTACTAATTCTATCACCACACTATTCACGGCTGGATTTGGAAATATAGATAAAAATTCATCCTCATCTCCTATTCGTTTCACCTCCAAATCTTCTGCTGAACCAGATTCTCTATAAGGTGCATAAATATAATCAGGGTGTGAATCTGTACTTTTTAATAAATATGCCGCAAAATTAAGCGATTTCTCCTCGTCTTCACTATACAGTATACTTTGCAGCATTTGTATGTCTGAATTCGTTAGCTGATAATTATTTTCTGAAATATCAACATCTAACATATTCAATGCTTTATACTCTAACCCAACATCTGTTATAGGTGCGTATAAATTCAAATATGATTGCGCTTGTTGAAAATCTCCTTCTCTATAGTAAAACAAGTACTTCAATAACTGAGTCTTATTATTTGACAAATTAGTACTTGCAACAACATCATTTAACAATGTTTCAGTAGCAACTTCTTGAGAAGACAATAGCATATTAGCTTTTAGAAATTGATACTCATCTACAGACAATGTTTGTAAAAAATTACTTTTGAACGAATACAAATTACTGTTCTTTTCTACAGGGTTCATAATGCTCTCAAAATTATCACACAATAGGGAAGTATTTAAATTTCCTTGCGATGGCATATTAAATATTTGATGGCCACAAGAGGCTGTAGAGTGATAAGGATTGTTACTCGTAATCTGAACAGTTGCGAACGTAATGTTAAACACTCCGAAGTTATCTGCTACTTGTATTAAGGTATTACTAAAAATATCTATAGCTGAATTGTCATTACTCCAGAATGTATTCATACCAGGATCCACAAAGGTTCCAATGTTACCGCTAAGAAAATCATTGAAAACTCCATATTGAGAATAGTTATATAAATAGTTGTTTCGTACATACGGAATTTTTCCATTTCCTAATAGTCGAATTGATTGCTCGGCATCCTTAACACAATTTGTAGTAATCTGTAAACCTTGATTATTTGACTCCGACAAAATACCTATGGTTCCTTTAAATGAAGCCATGGTGATGTCATTACAAGTTATGTATTTTCTCACTATACCAGATGCTTTCTTATTGTAATAAATTCCGATTGCAGCAATTTCTGTTAACACATTGTATGCCGTTTGTGTAGCCCCACAAGAAAACATGTGAACCCCAATGTCATACCCATTAATTCTATTGCTAAATACGCTTATGTGATTAGATTTCTCAACATATATCGCATTGTTAAGTGCATTCGAATGATTATTGTTTTCCAGTTCATTGTTGTTAATTTCAACTATAACTCCATCCGAACCAAAAACTGAAATAGAGCTAATGTTAGAAATTTTTCTATTAATCTCAATCTCATTATTTTCTATTCTTGTTGGAAATTTGGGACTATTAATGGTAACTGAAGTATTGATATTGGTAAACGTATTTTCTGAAATGGTTCCACCACTAGAAGTTTCATGAATTCCGAAAAAGGTTGGTGCATTTACTAAATTTGAGTTAATAAAGCCATTTTGGGATATTTCCTGCAACCAACTTCTCTCTGTATAAACACCATATACTTTAGTATTGTCTACAAAGCCATAACATTCTAAAAATTTTGGATAAAAGCTTTCTAATACGAAGTTATTTCCACTTATTGGGTGGTTAAATCGATTATTATCGTCTATTCTCACACCATAATTACAATTGGAAAATAAATTATTTGAGACAACTCCATCAGCTCCTTTTTGAAAATAAAGGGCCACTTCTGCATTTTTAAAAGTAGATTCATTGATGATGTTATCAAAAGTGCTTTGACCATCCGTACCATCAAAAACAATCCCTTTCCAAGATCCATCAACATTACATGGTCTAAAAACGGAATTATTTGCTCTTAAATATGCCTTTTTCTCAAATACAATACCTGCACATTCTCCGAATACAACATCAACATTGGTAATGTCTAATACTGCACCCGCGGACACAGTTACAATCACATTGTCATCAATGTAATATTTATCATCCCATACTACATCAGTAAAATAAGTAATAGGAGCGGTTATATGGGTATATTGAGTGTCAATCGCAGCCAAGCAACACGTTACTCCTTGAATTGTTAATATATTTGACCATTGAGAACAACCGTTATTTAAAACAATTTCCACTTGCCAATTTCCACTCTGAGTAGCAGAATATGTAGGAACAGTAGTTGAAGTGACAAAAGCCCCATTTAAATACCAATTGTATAATGCAGGTGTTACTCCACTGCCTGTAAAAGTTGCAGATAATACTACTGGATCACCGTCACAAAAGATGGTATCTCCTACAATTGCAATTTCCGCGTCCCATAATGGAGTGGTAACAAATTCAGGTAAATTTAGCGCTGCACTGTATAGGTTTGTACCAATATTAATAACATTAGTCTCGTAAAAAGAGGTAGGTAATGGTGTTGGAACGCCAACAGCTGGCATAGGCGAGTCTGGGTCAATTATTCTACCTACTTCTACCACCGCAGTACCACCTGCTCCATCTCTACTTTGTGTAATATGATATACATTCCCATCACTCCCTCTCTTTAATCCACCTCCTCCACCATCATATGTGGCGGCATTTAAATCATTAAAGCTGTGCACAACTTCTGAGATACCAATAAGATCATATTGGTATAGAAAAACATTGCTTAAGTATGTAGAATAGTATAAATAATCTCCAGAGGGAGAATATTCTACATCATACAATACATCTTGAGATAAATTAGTTGGAATAGATTTAATACTGGATTTATAAGTTATTGTTTCAGTAGCAGTATTAAAAGTTAGTGTATATACTCTCCAAGAAGAGGCAACAGCTATTTCCACATCAGTAGGTGCAAGACTTGCTCTATCTGCTGTATATGTTAAATTACCAAAAAATTGACTTCCTGCTGAAGGACCGCCTACCGAAGGACCCATATCGAACCTATTTATATAAGAAACGCCCGATGCGTCAATTTTATGCACCACAAACCAATTCTTACTAGATTGATTAAGCGACCTCGAAATCAAATAAAACTCCAGAGAATTTTGTCTGCTTGGTATTATTATCATTCCTTCGTTTGCAATTCTCTGAACAGCAGGAATTGTATTTGGAAATGGCAAGGGTGTAGATGTTGCACTAAACGTACCTGTGACCTTATCATATTTTCGATAAGTTATTACGTTTGAAGTAGCTCCACAACCATTACCACAATTGTTTGTGGGATTTGAGAAAACATAAAAAGAATCGAAAGGACAGATAGGCACAACACAAACCGCTGCTGGTTGAGTTGAGGAAGAATGTCCACCTAAATTGGCTATTTCCAAATTATGATTTCCGTCCCACAACCTATCTCCGTCAGTATAAAACAATAATTGTCCTGTAACAGGGTCAGATGCAACCACGGTACCTTCGCTTCCCATAAACTCCAAGTCTTCCCCTACACCTCCTCCTGTAGAAGCCGGAGGTAATGGAGATGTGGAAATATTATTGAGCGTTGACAACTCAAAATTTACTGGCACATCTAATGGTCCTGGGTTACCGAATATCCAATTTTCATCTTCGTTTTGGGCGTAAGACTGGAAGCTTAGGAATATTAATAGGATGACTGCGATTTGGTTGATGTACTTTTTCATTTTCAATATTTTTAATTAATATAAAATCTTTACTAAGGAGAGTAAAAATAATTGGCAACTCCTTAATGAAATTTGAAAATGTGTGGGCGGTAAGTTTCAATTATTATTTGGTCAATAATTGAGAGAATTCGGAAAGTTTAGGTTATCTTTTTTTTAACTTGTTTAAAAAATCCTCCTTTCTTCTACGGGCTATATTAACTTTGGTATTGTCACTAAGTACAATGTATCCTCCGTCTTCTTTGTTATATTCTTTAACATAGTTTAGATTTATTATGCTTGATTGATGAGTTCTATAAAACATAGATTCGGGTAATTGAAGCTCAATCATTTTTAATGTTTTAGAGGTTAATTTAGAAGAACCATCCAAAAAAAAGAAAACCGTATAGTTCCCATCAGCTTTACACCACATGATGTCGTTTAATGAGGCAAAAGTTATTTTATTTGCTTCATGAATGGCTAATTTTTTATCTTCATCCTTTTTGCTATAATTATCTAAAATAAAATTAAGCTCGTTTTGAGTAATGTAATTGTGTTGGAGCATTTCTTTTACTTTTTTTAATGCTTTTTCTAAATGGTGGATTTCAATCGGTTTTAATATATAATCCAATGCATTAAATTGAAATGCTTTTATGGCATATTCATCATAGGCTGTTATAAAAATAATTTGAAAACTTATATTTTCTATCATTTCTAAGATATTAAACCCATTTCCATCAGAGAGGTTAATATCCAAAAAAACCAAATCGGGTGTCGTTTTATTCAGGAGTACAATTCCCGTTTTAACAGAATCCGCTTCACCAGTTATTAAAATGTCATTAAAGTTATCTTTAATAATCTGTTTTAAATTATTCCGTGCTGGTGCCTCATCATCAATTATTATTGTCTTTATCATAAGTAGCTGCTCATTTATTAAACTGGAAAAACAATCTCTACTTTCGTTCCCAAAGGGTTGGCTGATTCATCTTCTAAATCTGTAACTAAAAATGAAAATTGCTTACCACTTTTCTTATAGTACAAATCTAACCGTTCTTTAGTTATTCCCATCCCCATTGATTTTTTTTTAATCCTTTTTAATTTTTCAATTTCTTTTGCTTCTTTCCTTCCGATCCCATTATCTACAATTGTACAAACGATTGTTTCCTCCTTTGTCAATTCAAAATCAATAGATAACAACAGCTCTTCACTGTTTTTTGGATGGAGCCCATGTAAAATAGCATTTTCTACAAATGGTTGAATTACCATAGATGGTATATAGAACAAATCTTGACTTAGTTTTTTATCCTTTGTAATATTGAACGAAAATTTATTTGAAAACCTGACTGCTTCTAATTCTATGTACAGCGATAGCATTTCAATTTCCTTGTTTAATAAAATCTTTGTATCCTTAGAAGTTTCAAGCACAATCCTGATTAATCTACCAAAATGGGCTATGTAATTTGATGCAACTTTTTTATCTAAGGTATTAATAGCATTTTGGATAGTGTTTAAGGTATTAAAAATAAAATGCGGATTCATTTGGGCTCTTAATGCATTCAATTCCAATTCCACAATTCTTTTATCTGTATTTGCTTTTCTTTTCAGTCGTTTTAATCGAACTATAAAAACCAAGTAAACTACGATTAAAAGAAGAAAAATGATTAAGATCTTGAACCACATTTTCGCCCATATAGGAGAATCTATTTTGAAAGAGACAGTTACAGGCTTACTCCATAATCCGTCTTCATTTCTTGCCTTTACTTCGAAAGTGTAATTGTTCGGATTTAAAGCAGGGTATTGTATAACTCTTGATTTAGTAGACATCCAATTTGAATCAATCCCTAACATTCTATATTTGTATTGAAGATCTCCAAAGCTCTTATAATTTATACCCTCATATTGAATGGTGATATAATTTTCATTATACAAGAAGGTCGTGTTTTCTTCTATTTTTCTTTTTTTAGAATTTACATTGAAGCGAGTTATAAATACAAGAGGCGGTTTAAGGTTTCTTTTAATTTTCGATTTATCAAATTGAACTATTCCCTTGGGAGTAACAGCATAAATGGTATTTTCATATGAGGCCAGATCAATAATTTCTTCTATCATTAACCCCTGATTACGTGATATATTAAACAATTCTAAATTCTCATTATGTTTATAATCAATTCTCGAGAGCCCTTTATTTGTACCTGCCCAAATCACACCACTATTATCAATATGAATTTTACGAATTAAATTACTTACTAACCCTCTCTCTTTATTTACTATTTCTTTTATAGAATTCTTTTCAACAATTAAAACTCCGTACCCCTTAGTCCCTATCACCAAAACATCTCTATTTAGTCTTTCCATGCTTGTAATATGAGACGAAAGAATTTTGTTACTCTTGAAAGGTGTCGAAATATGTCCCTTCTCATATCTTATGATACCTGAATTGGTACCAATCCACAAACCACCATTATTTTTTAGTACACTCGTACACCACATTATTGGATAACCACTATCAAATGAGGAATATACCTGTTCATCATTTTTCATGATATATAATCCTTGGTGATCAACCTTATAAAAAATATTTGAGTCGAGAATAATGGATTGAAATCCTTTGTATTTTTTAGCGTGCGAATATCTGTATACAACATTATCCAAATAATCAACCTTAGCCTTGTCTGAATTAGCTCCAATATGAATATTAC
>JAJCYO010000046.1 GCA_029262875.1 Flavobacteriales bacterium | reverse complement strand
AAGAATAGCCCTCATAATTGTTTTTTTATTATTTGGCTGGAATGGGTTCAGTCAGCAATTATTCTATTCTGATATTGTGTATGGAGGAGTAACGGGTAATGGTGGTAGTGCAGCTTTCGGTTCAGGAACATTAAATTTACCTATAAAAATACCCCAAAACAGTACTATAAAAAAAGCGTATTTATTGGCTGCAAGAGATAGTTTGGCTGACGACATTACCGTTATATTAAATGGATTTAATTACACCTTTACGGATGCTACTATAATAACAAGTGGATTTAATGCTACTATAAATTCTAGTTTTACTAGACCTAATTCCAGTATTCATGCCATAGATATAACAACAGATATAGATTCTTCTGTTAATAACTATGCTTTATTTACTCCTCCACAACCCAATGGTGTAAAAGGGGCTTATTTATTATTTTATTTATATATCGTTTTTGAAAACCCTAACCTCCCCAAAATAAATTGCAATTTATTTATCAATACACAAGATGTTTCCCCTATTACATTTTATAATATTGATGGCTTGACTCCGATAGATAACACAAAACCTGTTTGTTTAGGAGTAGCGACAAATAGTATTTGTGATACCATTCAAGATGGTTCTTATGTTGATGTAAATGGGAATAATATAGGTTTAATAGGTGGGACAGATTTAAACTCTTTTGCAACCTGTGTAGGTACTTGGGCAAATTTTGCTCATTATAACGATAGTTTATTTGGCTTGGATGATGATAACCCCGATAGTTTAATGATGGCTACTGATGCTTTAGCGGAGATTAAAAGTTATGTGAATAATGGAGATACCGCTGTTGATGTTAAATTTACCTACCAAACACCAAGCTGGCAAAATGGACGATTAACCAACCCCATACGAGCTGTAATGTTGTCGTACGCAACCCCTTGCGATACTTTCACTACTGCCATAACTGCTAATGATACCTTATGTTTAGGAGAGAGTTTACAAATCCAAGCCACAGGAGGTAGTACTTACAGTTGGTTCGCTACATTTGGTGGGTTAAGCGATACTACTATTGCTAACCCTGTTGCTATACCCACCCAAACAACTACTTATATTGTTACCATAACCAACGATAGTGGTTGTGTAAAAACCGAACAGGTTAAAATTTGGGTAAACCCTGTACCTGCACCAAATAATTTAGTAGCTGCCACAACCTTATGTAATGATAGTTCAGGGAGTGTAACTGTTGGTACTATTAGCAGTAATACTGCTCCATATAGTTATAGCTTAACCAACTTACAAACACTAAATATTATCAATCAAATACAAAACACATTTAGTGATTTAAGTACAGGGAATTATTTGCTCCAAATAACCGATAAAAATGGTTGTGGTGTAACAGACACCGTATTAGTTAGTGATGTTCAGGTAAATTGTGATATTCCTGATACAGTTGAATTGATTATCCCTAATGTATTTACACCTAATTTTGATGGTGATAACGATAATTTTGTCATAAAAGTTTCAGGAGCAGGTTTAATAAAAGAGCTAAAAATAGAAGTGTTTAATCGGTGGGGAGAACGAATTAAGAATGTAGAGTTCGGAATGTTGAATGAGATTGCTTCGTTCCTCGCAATGACGGAATTGGTTATTTGGGATGGAAGAACCACAGCAGCAGCATTAGCTCCTGAAGGCACTTATTTTTATGTGGTAACTTACACTACAGTTAATGATGAAGTAAAAAGCGAGAAAGGAACAGTTATGCTTTTAAGGTAGTAAATTTAGGGGCGGAACAACTTTATTAACGTTAGCAAATGAGAAAAGCACTTTTCATATTTATTTTTTTATTCTCTTGTTTAGGAAGTTTTAGCCAACAATTGTTTTATAGTGATATAATTTATGGTGGTGTAACTGGTAATGGAGGGAGTAATGGATTTGGATCAAATACATTAAATTTACCTATAAAAATACCCCAAAACAGTACTATAAAAAAAGCGTATTTATTGGCTGCCAGAGATAGTTTGGCGGATGACATTACCATTGTTTTAAATGGATTTAATTACACCTATACCGATGCTACAATTATCACTAATGGGTTTAATGCTGGTGTTGGTCAATTTATAAACAGACCGAATTCCAGTATTCATGCATTGGATATAACAGCGGATATTGATTCTTCTGTTAATAATTATGCCTTATTTATTCCCCCACAGCCCAATGGTTTAAAAGGGGCTTATATGTTGTTTTACCTCTATATTGTTTTTGAAAACCCCATTCTCCCAAAAATAAATTGTAATTTATTTGTCAATACACAAGATGTTGCTCCAATAACAACCTATAATTTCACCAATTTATCTCTAATTTCAACTACTAAGCCCGTGTGTTTGGCTGTGGCAACAAATTATTTTTGCGATACTGTTCAAGATGGTTCTTATATTGATGTAAATGGAAACAGTATTGGATTAATGGGTGGGGATGATTTAAACTCTAATTTACAGACTTGTGTAGGTTCATGGGCAAATTTTGCTCATTATAACGATAGCTTGTTTGGTTTAGATGATGATAATCCTGATAGTTTAATGATGGCTACCGATGCGTTGGCAGATATTAAAAGTTATGTTAACAATGGAGATACTGCTTTAGATATTATATTTACATATCAAACTCCAAGTTTATCAAATGGGCGATTAACCAACCCTATACGAGCCGTAATGTTATCGTATGCAACCCCTTGCGATACCTTTAGCACCACTATTACACCTAACGATACCATTTGCTTAGGGGAAAACTTACAACTCCAAGCTACAGGAGGAAGCAGTTATAGTTGGTTTAATGCTTTTGGCGGGTTAAACGATACTACTATTGCTAACCCCATAGCTACACCCACCCAAGCTACCACCTACATAGTTACCATTACCAACGATAGTGGTTGTGTAAAAACGGAGCAGGTTAAAATTTGGGTAAATCCTGTGCCTACACCTAATAATTTAATAACCACCACCACACTTTGTAACGATAGTTCAGGTAGTTTAACTGTTGGTAATATTAGTAGTAATACTGCTCCATATAGTTACACGTTAACCAACATACAAACCTCAAATATTATAGCACAAACACAGAATACATTTAACAATTTAAGTAGTGGAAATTATTTACTCCAAATAACCGATAAGAAT
>JAJCYO010000045.1 GCA_029262875.1 Flavobacteriales bacterium | reverse complement strand
ACAGTGGACATTGCTCCTGTTGCTCGTTTTGCTCACCTAATCACAGGTACTACTTTTGTAAAACTTCAAAACTCCAACCTTTATAAAAAGCTAAAGAAAGCTCCCAATTTCAAAGAAGACAAAGCTCTTGTAAAAGATTTAGCCTTCATTATTCCTTTTTTTAAGGAACTAAATTTGGAAGACACCATTCAGCTTATTGAAAACGAAATCAAATTAGCTCAAAGGAAGAGCTATTAGTTTTTGTTTGTTCACTTATTTGTCCGTTTTTCACATTCATTCTCTTCTTTTTTCATTCTGCATTAACATAGATAGCTGTTTTTAATCAACATTCTTTTTTTTAAACTGAACATTTGGGTATACCCATAGGTAATACCCACAGTGTATTTTCAGCGTAATTTAAGTATTGAAACTTAAAAACGAATGAAACAATGTTTAAAGTGATTTTAATATCCATTTTCAATTTTTATAAGCAATTAATTCAGGTGGCTTATAACCCTGTAAAATCAGAAGGGAAATTGCAAAGCCCTTTTTCAGTGGGCGACTGTGGAAGATTGGTGTTAAAAACTTTACTATCAGAGAATTGTCATTCTGACAATAAATGTGTTATATTATATGCATAATAAGACGAAAGAACATATTAAAAGAGAGCTTCAAAAACTCAAAGAGCTGAAAAAAAGACTTCGGGTTAAACTTTCAGCTCATAGGCTAATGCAAATGAAAGGATTTAAGGAGTTAGGGTTAAATGAAGTATCAGCTCAAAAATTGATAGATGAACTAAAAGAATATGTTCAAATCGTCTTGAAACAAATGAACAGGTTAAATACACTTGATGTAACGAATGAAACAAAGGAGTAAATTATGAAAACAGATTTAGAAATATTTAAACAGTTTACCAAAAACTCAAATCAAACCAGTAGCAAGAGTAAAACTGGGGCAGTTATTTATACCCGTGTATCTACTAAAGAACAAGCTGAAAACAATGCATCTCTTGAAACGCAAAAGAAGTATTGTGAACTGTATGCTAAAAAGAGAAAGCTTTCTGTGATTGAATATTTTGGTGGAACTTATGAGTCTGCTAAAAGTGATGAAAGAAAAGAGTTCCAGCAAATGCTATCTTTTGTTAAGCGTAATAACAACATTGCTTTTATTATTGTGTATTCTTTTGATCGATTTTCAAGAACGGGTGTAAGTGGTTCATACATTACTGAACAGTTAAAGAAAAGAGGAATTATGGTATTGTCTGCTACTCAAGAAGTGGATGCTTCTACTTCGGCAGGTTCTTTTCAGCAGGACTTGTTTTTCTTGTTCAGTAAGTTTGATAATGAGCTAAGAAGGGATAAGACTGTTTCTGGAATGCAGGAAAAACTAAGAAAAGGGCATATCTGTGGGGTTATTCCTTTTGGTTATACGAATCTGAATCCTGGTAAAGGTAAAACTCCTGAGATAGTCATTAACGAACAGGGAAAGTTATTGAAAAAGGCTTTTGAGCTAAAAGCGAAACATAATTTGACTTATAAGGAGATTGCTTTTAGGTTAAAAAAGTATGGATGGACGAAGGCTTCTAAAAAATTGAGTGATTACTTTAAGAACCCTGTTTACTGTGGGTTGATTGTCAACAAGATTATTCCGGGTGAAGTAATTGAGGGGAAGCATCCTGCTTTGGTTAGCAAGGAAGTTTTTCTAAAGGTGAATGATATTCTTAATCAAAAGAACTATGGTGGTAATTATAATAAGGACAATGAAAACTTACCGTTAAAGCAGTTTGTAAAGTCTGATGTTTGTGGAACTCCTTATACAGGGTATTTAGTTAGAAAGAAGAACTTGTATTATTACAAGAATAACAGAATTGGTGCTAAGGAAAACAGAAGCGCTAAAATGATGCATTCTTTGTTTGAACAGCTGCTAGTAAGTTATCAATTGTCTGATGAAAAATGGAAAGAGCCGATAAAAGTATTGTTATTGGAAGAGTGTGTGAATCAACATGAGCAAAGCATCAATGAAATGATTGCACTTGAAAAGAAGATGAACAAACTGGAAAGTGATTTGGAAACCATTGAAAAAAGATTTGTACTAGGTGAGATTGACCGAGAGTTATATGTGAAATACAAGGAGCAATTTGATAAAGAATTGGTGCAAATTAATGAGGAAATAAGCAGCTCCCAATTTAATTTATCGAACCTTGAAAAATTGATAGATGTTGCGTTAGATTATGCTGTAAATCTCCCTAAATTATGGGCCTCAGGTGATTTAGAGGAAAAGAGAAGGATACAAAAAATGGTGTTTCCTGAGGGAATTAGGTATAATCACCAAAAACATTGTTATCGAACTTCTAGGGTGAATACTTTATTTTCTTTAATACCCCTTATAGCAACGGATACAGCAAAAAAAGAAAACGGGACAAGTTCTAAAGATAAGAACTTGTCCCGTTTAGTACCTGAGGTGGGAATCGAACCCACACTCCAATGGAACACGAGTTTGAGTCGTGCGCGTCTACCAGTTCCGCCACTCAGGCATTGTTTTTAGTAACAGTTTGCGAAGGTAGACATCAATTTTTGATCTTTAAAATATTATTAGAAGAAATAATCATATTATCTTTATCCTCAATTTAAGCTATTAAGGTAACAAAATAGAAATGGACAAAAGGTTAAAAATAATAACAATTGCATGCTTCATTTCTCTATCATCATTCGGACAATCATCATCTGACTCTAATGATGATGCTATTGCTCAAAAAAAGTTTGTTAAAGTAAATTTAGCTGATATCAAGTATAATAAAAAAGCTATTTCTCATTTTGGTTTTGGAAAAACCACGTATTCTGATAACTATCGGGAAAAAACTACTGTTTTTGCATTATCTTATGCTACTAACAGATGGTGGGTTAATAAATATTTAGCTGGGGGATGGTTTTATGAAATAGCTCCAACATCAGAAGGAGGGTATGGGATAGGTCCACAACTTACAGGTTTTCTTGATTTTGATGCTATAATATTACCCTATGTCTCTTATGCAATGGGATTTGGGTATGATGTAACCAATTCACAAGCAAACCTAGATGAAAAATCCAGAATTTATGCCCCCATGATTTTCAAAGCCGGTAGCTACATTTTTTTGCAAAAAAATAAGGGGTTTGGATTGTTTTTCGAAATAAATTTAAATTTCACTGATGATAGTTGGCCGGTATATAGAGTAGGGGTAGCTTGGTCTAAATTAAAAAGAAGTGCGAAGTAACGACATCTATATTTCCGTATCAATTTCACTAAACATGATTGTTTTTATTTAGTGCTTAATAGTTTTGAATTTATTTGGCTTAGTATGAATTAATTAATAAATTTGCAGCCCTCTTAAAAAGTAGGGTTAAACTATAGAAATGTCAAAAATTCAATTATTCGCAGGACGTGCCTCCATGGAGTTAGCAGAAAAAATAGCTGCTAAGCATGGTTCCACTTTGGGTAATGTGATTGTAAATACCTTTAGTGATGGTGAATTTCAACCTTCATTTGAAGAATCTGTTCGTGGAGCAGATGTATTTATTATCCAATCTACCGTTCCTCCAGCAGATAACTTAATGGAATTATTGATGATGGTAGATGCAGCAAAAAGAGCTTCAGCAAGAAGAATTGTTGCCATCATGCCTTATTTTGGTTTAGCAAGACAAGATAGAAAAGACAAACCAAGGGTTCCAATAGGAGCTAAACTGGTTGCCAAGATGCTTGCTGTTGCGGGTGTAACTCGTATTATGACAATGGATTTACATGCTGATCAAATTCAAGGTTTTTTTGAAGTGCCAGTTGATCATTTGTTTGCATCAACCATTTTTATCCCTTACATAGAAAGTCTAAACTTACCTAATCTAATGATGGCTTCGCCAGATATGGGAGGGACAAAAAGAGCAAATGCTTATGCCAAATATTTAGATTGTGGCGTAGTTGTTTGTTACAAGCAACGAAAAAAGGCAAATGTTATTTCTGACATGTTTTTAATTGGAGAGGTTGAAGGTAAAGATGTTATTATTGTTGATGACATGGTTGATACGGCCGGAACATTAACAAAGGCAGCTGACTTGATGATGGATAATGGAGCGGCAAGCGTAAGAGCCATGACCACTCACCCTATCTTATCGGGTGAAGCATACGAAAGAATTGAAAATTCAAAACTAACTGAACTTATTGTTACAGATACTATTCCTTTGGCAAAGCAAAGTGATAAAATTAAAGTAATCTCTGTAGCCGATTTGTTCGCTGATATTATGAAAAAAGTAACTAGTCACGAATCGATTAGTGAAGCATTTATTTGTTAATTATTTAAACCATTATAAAATGAAATCTGTAGCGTTAAGCGGGAATGTAAGAGCTGAAAGAGGATCAGCTAATGCGGGTAACCTTAGAAAAGAAGAAAAAGTACCATGTGTAATTTACGGTGGTAAAGAAAATATTCATTTTACTATAAACGAAGTAAAATTTAATAAAATCATCAATACTCCTGAAGTATATTTTATTGACTTAGATGTTGATGGAGCTAAATTCAAAGCAATCATTAAAGCGTTACAATTTCACCCTGTTACTGATAGAGTGATTCACGTAGATTTTTTAGAGGTATTTGAAGATAAAGCAATTACTGTAAAAATTCCTGTTAAACTTACAGGGAGATCTAAAGGTATTGCTAATGGTGGAACATTAAGAACAGCTAAAAAAATATTAGCAATTAATGGTTTACCATCTGCTATTCCAGAAAACATTGTAATAGATATCACTGAGTTGAAAATTGGTCAATCGATTAAAGTTGGAGAAATAGATTATCCAGGACTTACCTTTTTAGGTGCCGACAATGCTGTTGTCGTAGCTGTTAAGATGAGTAGAGCGGTTATTGAAGATGAAGAAGGGGAAGGTGAAGGATTATCAGAAGAAGAATTAGCAGCAATGTCTGATGAAGAAAGAGCTGAATACGACAAAGCTCAAGCTGAAAAAGCCGAAGGAGAAGGTGGAGATAAACCAGCTGAAGGTGGTGACAAGCCAGCTGAAGGTGGAGAAGAAGCCAAAAAAGAAGAGGCAGCTCCTGCTGAATAATTGCAATTATGAAGTATTTAATTGTAGGACTGGGCAACATTGGCTCTGAATACGAAAATACTCGACATAACATAGGTTTTAAAATAGTGGATGCTTTAGCTAAAGCATCCACTATTTTTTTTGAGGACAACAAGCTTGGCTCAACCACAACACTCAAATTCAAAGGAAGATCTTTTATCTTGGTAAAGCCTTCTACTTACATGAACTTAAGTGGAAAAACGGTTAACTACTACCTTCAAAAAGAAAAAATTAAACCTGAAAATCTTTTAGTAGTTACTGATGACATTGCACTTCCCTTTGGCACGATTCGTCTAAAAGGTAAAGGAAGCGATGGTGGGCACAATGGATTAAAAGACATTATAAAGGTTTTAGGTAATGCCAATTTTGCTCGCTTACGTTTTGGTGTAGGAAGTGATTTTGTACAAGGAAAACAAATCAATCATGTGTTGGGAGAATTTGCCCCTGAAGAACAAGAACAACTTCCTGAAAGACTTGAAAAGGCAACTCAGGTAATTAAAGGTTTCGGAACTATCGGATTAGGAAGGACCATGTCTGAGTTCAATAACAAATAGGATTAATTGCTTGCCACAAACTTCTTTACGGCACTATATGTTTCTTTTTTTGCTTCAATAAATCCCATGTGACCGACTTTTTTAAGCAACAAATAATTTCCGTTTTCTGGCAATTTAGCCTGAACAATTAAGTCCTCAAATGGCAGCACGTTATCTTCTTCTCCTATAATATACAGCACAGGATAAGGTGCAAACTTTAGAATGATTTCTCTATCTAATCTATTTTTCATCCCCTCTAAAGCAGCTACTATTCCTTGTTTAGATGTTGCTAACGCCAATTTCTTAATTTGGGCTATTCCTCTTTTATACGGTTTATATTTAATGTTAAATAAATTAGGAATGGCCTCATTGATAAAAACTTTTGCATTCCTTTTCACTATTTTAATTGCTCGTCCTCTATCTACTTTTTTCTGTTTATTATCTGCTTTAGCTGATGAGTGAAACATAATTAAGCCCTTAAGGTTATCTGGATTATTTTCAGCTAAGGCCAAGCTTACATAACCTCCCAACGAATGTCCAACTAAAAAATATTTACGCAATTTTAAATGATGCATAACTTCTTGAACGGCTTCAGCCATTTCTTCCATGGTGTGCACATAACTTAAACAAGCTGTTTTACCATGCCCCAATAAATCAATGGTGATTACGCGTTGTGTTTTAGAAAGCTCTTTAGAAAATGGCCTCCACATTTCTTTAGAAGCCAAAAAACCATGCAAGAAAACAACGGCTTTACCTTTACCTTCATCGGTAAAAGCAACATCTATACTTTTAAATTTTATAAATTTCTCTCTCATAGCATTAAATAGCTATGAATTCATTAGGTCTTCTATTTCTTCTGCTTCCAAAGGAATGTTTCGCATTAAATCGTGTTGTCCATCCTTTGTAATTAGCACATCATTTTCTAAACGAATTCCTAAATTTTCTTCTCTGATGTATATTCCTGGTTCAACAGTCAATACCATGCCAGCTTCAAAAGGTCGGTTTCTGTTTTCTACATCATGCACATCTAATCCCATATGGTGGGAAGTTCCGTGCATAAAATACTTTTTATATAAAGGGTTTCCTTTGTCTTGGTTCGCAACATCTGTTTTATCAAGCAACCCTAAACCGATTAATTCTGACTCCATTAACTTTCCAACTTCTTCATGGTACTCATCATGCATGGTTCCGGGAAGTAACATATCTGTAGCTCCCTTCATTACTCTTAAAACAGCATTGTATACATCCCTTTGTCTATCCGTAAATTTTCCACTCACGGGCACACATCGTGTCATATCTGAAGCATAATTAGCGTACTCAGCACCAACATCCATTAAGATAACATCTCCTGCTTTACACTCCAAATTGTTTTCTATGTAATGCAATACACATGCACTATGTCCAGAAGCAATAATTGGTGTATATGCAAAACCTCTTGAACGGTTTCTTAAAAATTCATGTGCAAATTCTGCTTCTATTTCATATTCCATAACACCTGGCTTCACAAAATCTAAAATCCTTCTAAACCCTTTCTCTGTAATGTCACAAGCATGTTGAATAGTATCTACTTCCAATTGAGACTTAATTGGCCTTAATGTTCTCATAATTGGTGCTAATCGCTCATAATTATGATCTGGGTATTTCATTTTACACTCTCTTCTAAATCGATCATCGCAGGTCTCTACAGTTGTAATGGCTCTTAAATGTTCATTCTGATTTAAATAAATGGTTTCAGCTTCTACTACTAATGAATGAAATATTTGTTCAAACTGGGAGGTCCAATAAACTGTCTCAATTCCTGATTGTTTTGTTGCTCCTTCTTTCGTTAATTTATCTCCTTCCCATATCGCAATAAGTTCGCTTGTCTCTTTCACAAATAAAACTTCTCTATGCTTAGGATTTGAAGCTTCTGGAAATATCACCAAAATAGATTCTTCCTGGTCTATTCCACTTAAATACAATAAATCATTATTCTGACGAAAAGGCATTAGTCCATCAGCGTTCGTGGGCATCATATCATTAGAATTAAAAACTGCAACTGATTTTGCTTTTAAATGATTTACAAAATTTGCTCTATTTTTAATATATAGTGAATTATCTATTGCGTTATATCTCATTGTAATAATTTTAGGAAAACAAATGTAATTATTCTGGCTGACTTTTTTCTTCAGAAGTAGTTACTTCATTGTCTGGATCATAATCTAAATCTGTGGATGAAGCATCTCCAACATTTATTCTCAGCATGTCTTCTTCTGTGCTTCCACTGGAAATTAAACCGATCATCATAATTAAGTTAGTCCCTATGATTACCCATGCCAAAATGGCTTCGCTAAACGGAATAATGTTATAATGTTCCACTATTTTTTGAAATAATAATATGGTAACTAAACCTCTTGGTGCTATCAGCATTTGTGGGAAAATGGTACTCCGAATAAATACCTTTAAGTTTAACGCCCTTGTAAAGAAGATTGCCATCATTACAAAACATGCAATTATAATAGCCTCTGCATTAAATAGTCCATCCAAATTCATAGTCAATCCAAAAACAACAAAAAAGAATGTTCTTATCAGAAATGAAGATTCATTGGTAATAATTACAAACTCATGTCTAATTTCTTTTACCTTTTCTTTATCGATTAATTTCTTCAAAAATCCCCTAAAAAAAGCATGGGTATTGTTTAGTACTAATCCAAATATTAAAATGATAATTAACGCTGAATAATGAAAATATTCTCCTATTGAAAACAGCAATGCCAATATCGCTAAAAACAAAAAGAATTTAATCTCTGTCTTAATCTTAAGAAAAACATAAACCAAGAAGTAACTCAATAGTACAGAAACCCCAACTGAAATTAATATATTCCATGAAACAGCTTCAAAATAAGTTTGCCCAGCATTTGGTTCCTTAATCCAAAAAGAAAAAAGCATAATTCCAAAAATATCTGAGAGCGTAGCCTCCAATATCATAAACTCTTTTTTAGCAGGAATTAATGTATGTACACTCGGAATAACGATAGCGCTGCTTACAACAGATAGAGGAATCGCGTATAAAAAAGCAGTCATAAACTCTACCGATTGCGTAAAGTAAAGTATACATGCAATTAATGAGTTGGTTACCCCCAAAATAATAATAGAAGTAGCCAGTGCTGCTAAAATGGTTCTTAATTTGTTGCGATGAATTTTTATGTCAAGAGCCCCTTCTAAAACAATCATCATCAAACCAACAATTCCCAATAAACCCAAATGTTGACTCAGATTTGGGACAGTCATCCCCATTGATTTAACTGCATATTGAGCCGCTACTCCCGTTCCAATTAAAAAGATAACAGATGGTATTTTAGTCCATTTAGAAATTTGTGTAAAAATGTACGAGAACACAATTAATAAACTGGCTAAGATGATAGCTACATAAGGATTGTCCATTGAATCTCTTGACTTGAATTAATAATTAACATACATCTCAAATATAACAAATACATTTTTGACAGGTGCATCTGATTTTTTTTCTTCGTTAAATTCTGTTAAATTATATGCACCCCATTTCTGTAATCCTAACCATTTGAGATTAAACCTGCTTGCTCTTGATATTTCTCAGATATAGGAACTAACAAGCCTATTGCTTCATTCACATGGTTTACATTTTCAAAAACCAGGGTTAATTTATCATTACGTTCTTTCATCTGGCAAGCCCTTGGGTTTTCTTGTATGTACTTTAACACCTTCGTAAATTTTGAAGATTGGTAATAAGGTGATTCTTGGTTGGAAATAAAATAACCGATTAGTTTTTTCTGTTTCAACACTAATTTTTCCAACCCAACATCTTTGGCAATCCATCTAAGTTTAATGGCACTGAAAAGCTCTTGTGTAGATTTTGGTATCTCACCGAATCGATCAATTAATTGTTCTTTTAATTCTTCTAATTTCTCTTCAGATTCAGCGTTATCCAAATCTCTATATATGCCTAATCTTTCACCAATATTCGTTATGTACTGATCAGGAATCATTATTTCCAAATCAGTCTCTAACTGACAATCACGAACAAAATCTTTATCTTTTAATTCTTCAGCATACAGATCTTTAAATTCTTTTTCTTTTAACTCATCAATTGCTTCCTGTAATATCTTTTGATACATGTCGAACCCTATCTCCGAGATAAACCCACTTTGCTCGGCACCTAATAAGTTCCCTGCTCCTCTGATATCTAAATCTCGCATGGCAATCTGGAAACCACTCCCCAAATCTGAGAACTGCTCAATAGCGGTTAACCTTTTTCTCGCCTCTGGAGTTAAACTGTGCATTGGTGGAGCTAACAAATAACAGAATGCTTTTTTATTTGAACGTCCTACTCTACCTCGCATTTGGTGTAAATCACTTAACCCGAAATGGTTAGCATTATTAATAATTATCGTGTTTGCATTGGGGATATCTAATCCGGATTCAATAATTGTTGTGGCCACTAATACATCGTATTCTCCTTCTACAAAAGCCATCATTTTTTGCTCCAATTCATCTCCTCTCATCTGTCCATGAGCAATCAACACATTCACGTCTGGACAAAGTCGTTGAACCATTCCAGCAACTTCCTGAATATTCTCTATTCTATTATTTACAATAAAAACCTGTCCACCTCGAGCAACTTCATAAGTAACTGCATCTCTCAATACTTCTTCACTAAAGGTTTGCAATTTCGTTTCAATGGGCTGTCTGTTTGGTGGCGGAGTTGTGATGTTGCTCATATCTCTGGCTGCCATCAATGAAAACTGCAATGTTCTTGGAATAGGTGTTGCTGTTAGTGTTAATGTATCCACATTAACTTTAAACGTTTTTAATTTGTCCTTTACCGACACTCCAAATTTTTGTTCTTCATCAATTATTAATAACCCAATGTCTTTGAACTTAACATCTTTTCCAACAATCCGGTGTGTTCCAATCAGAATATCAATTTTTCCTTCTGCTAATTTTTGAAGTGTTTCTTTTTGTTGTTTGGCAGTTTTGAAACGGTTAATATAATCCACTGTACATGGAAAGTCTTTTAATCGATCTCTGAAAGTTTTATAATGCTGAAGTGCTAAAATAGTTGTTGGAACCAATATGGCTACTTGTTTACTGTCAGCTACTGCTTTAAATGCAGCACGAATAGCAATCTCTGTTTTACCAAAACCAACATCTCCACAAACCAATCTATCCATAGGAAATTCAGCCTCCATATCTTTTTTCACAGCTTGAGTTGCCGTTAATTGGTCAGGGGTATCTTCATAAATAAAGGAAGCCTCCAATTCCGTTTGTAAATACGTATCTGGCATAAACTGAAATCCTTTTTTTGATTTTCGCTGTGCATATAGTTTAATCAAATCAAAAGCAACTTCTTTAATTTTAGTCTTGGTCTTTTTCTTAAGGGTTTGCCATTGATTAGAACCTAACCTATTTATTTTAGGTGGTGTACCATCTTTCCCTACAAATTTTGAAATTTTATGCAATGAGTGAATACTCACATACAGTAAATCATTATTAGAATAAACAATTCGAATGGCTTCCTGTCTCTTCCCTTGAACGTCAATTTTTTCCAATCCAGAAAACTTTCCAACCCCATAATCAATGTGAGTTATAAAATCACCTGGTTTTAACCCATGAATTTCTTTAAGTGTTAATGCCTCATTTTTCTTTTTATAGCTGCTTTTTAAATTAAAGCGCTGATACCTATTAAAAATTTGATGATCCGTATAACATGTTATTTTTTCATCAATATCTATAAACCCTTCATGGATAGGCAACAGTATTGAACTCACTTCAAACGCTTTTCCAATATCTTCAAAAATATTAGTCAACCGTTCTATTTGCTTGCTGCTATCGGCCAAAAGTATATTTGTAAATCCTTGCTCTTTTTTAGCAGCAATGTCATCATGTAACAACTCAAAATTCTTATTAAAACTTGGCTGCGATTTCTGGTTAAATTGGACAATCAAATTAGGTTCTAAATAAAATTGGGAACCAAATTCTATTGTATTTCTCTGAGAAATTTCTTCAATAAAGCTTTCTTTATTGGAGAATAAATCTGCTGGTTTTAAATGTTGTAAGGGAGAATCTTCTATTTCTTCATATGCTACAATTGCTCTTTCAAAATCCTTATTAATTCGTTCAGATGTTAATTCAATATTCTTAATCCACACCAATGTATTTTTGGTTAAGAACTCTAAAAAGGTTTCTCTATTCTCTTTTAACAATGTTGTTTGAACATTCGGAATAATAGCGATTCGTTTATACTCTTTTATGCTCAATTGGGAAACAGGGTCAAATGTTCTAACTGATTCTACCTCATCACCAAAAAACTCCAATCGATACGGATTGTCATTAGAAAATGAAAAAACATCCACTATTCCACCTCGTATTGAAAATTGACCAGGAGCAATAACAAAATCTTCTCGCTCAAAACCGTATTCATAGAGTACTTCATTCAAGAACTCAATGGAAATTTCGTCCCCAACATTTATTCTCGTGGTATTCTTTTCCAAGTTTCTTTTGGTGACCACTTTTTCTGACAAAGCATCAGGGTAAGTAACGATACATTTATTACTACTCCTTTTAGAAAGCGCATTCAACACTTCTGCTCTCGATAAAATATTAGAATTATCCGTATCTTCTATTTGGTAAGGTCTCCGATAAGAGCTTGGAAAAAATAGCACTTTTTCCTCCCCAATAACTCTACCTAAATCATTGTAAAAATAGGCTGCCTCCTCTTTATCATTTAATATAAAAACTTGATCTACTGGGAATTTTGAAAATACACCATTGGCTACAAACGAGGCAGCCGAGCCCACCAATCCCTTTAAATGAACATGTGATAGTTCATTATTTTCAAAGTATTGGCATATCTCTCTTGTCTTCTCAGAATTTGAAAAAACAGCTTTCAATTCTAAGGCTTTCATAGGAGCGTAAAATTAAGGGAAACTCTATTAATTATTTATAACTTTACTTCTTTATTTTTTCCATGAAAAAAATCACATTAATTGCTATATGTATTTTAATGAGTTTTTCCTCTTTTGCCCAAGAGGAAAAAATCAAGTATCGGAAATTAGATTACAACGATTTTAGCAAATACTCTGTTAACGATACTTCAGCGGTCATAATAGATATCTTTTTTGATAAGAAAGATAATGCTGCTTTAGGGCAAATGTCCTTCTTACCAATTACCGTTGGTATTTTTATTATTTCACCACCAATTAGTCTTGGCTTAACAACCATAAGTTTTCCATTGTTTTTAAATGGCAGCTACATGCTTATAAAATATCGAAAGAAGAAACTCTATATGGTCTTGACGGACTACGCTGAGAATAGGACTCTACCAAATTGGGTAAGAAAAAAAGCAAAAAAACAATTGGATTACTACGAAATGATTAAATCTGGATATTAGAGTTGTTTAGGTTTAATGCTCTTTAGTTTATAAATGAAAAAAATTGCAACAATACTATTGTGCCTATTATTTGGTTTAACATCCTTTGCTCAAGATGAAAAAATTAAATACCGAAAATTGACCTATAATGATTTTAAAAAAATTTCCGTTAATGACACCTCATCGGCTGTAATCGATTTGTTTTTTGATAAAAAAGATAATGCAGTTTTCAATCAAATGTCATTACTTCCTCTATCAGCTGTTTTAATGGTTATCCCGCCAACGCATTTTGTAGGAATAGGAAGTGCAGCTATAAGTGTTCCTTTATTCTTAAATGGAAGTGTCACCCTAATTAAATACCGAAAAAAGAAATTACACTTGGTTTTGACGGAATATGCAGCAACTAAAACATTACCTAAATGGATAAGAAAAAAGGCCAATAAGAAATTAGAGAATTACGAAATTTTACCCATAAACTACTA
>JAJCYO010000044.1 GCA_029262875.1 Flavobacteriales bacterium | reverse complement strand
GAAATTAAAAATATTATTAAAACATAAATCGAGAAGATATGCCAAGCGGTAAGAAAAGAAAAAGACATAAAATGGCTACGCATAAGCGTAAAAAGAGATTAAGAAAAAACAGACACAAAAAGAAAAAATAATTTTTTTCGATTGCTAACTTCTATACCACCTGTATAGAAGTTAGTATCTTTTATTACCTACTAATTATATTACCCCATTATCTTCGGGGGATTTTCGTTTTGGTAAAAAAACCTTTAAAATGAGTGTAGAACTTGTTATTGATTCTTCACCAAAAGAGGTTACTATTGCCATTCTTCGAGACAGTAAGCTCGTTGAGCTACATAAAGAAAAAAGCAATAATAACTTTTCAGTTGGAGACATATACCTTGGCAAGGTCAAAAAGATTATGCCAGGATTAAATGCCACTTTCGTTAACGTTGGTTACGAAAAAGATGCATTTTTACATTACTTGGATTTAGGACCTAAATTTAAATCCTTTGCTAAATACACTAAAGGTGTAGTAGGAGGGAAATTCAATAGGCCAGATTTAGATTTTAAACTTGAACCTGAAATTGAAAAAACAGGGAAAATTGAAAAAACGTTAAAGTCCAATCAAAACATCTTAGTTCAAATAGCTAAAGAACCCATATCTACTAAAGGGCCTCGATTAAGTTCTGAGATTTCTTTGGCAGGAAGGTATTTAGTATTGGTTCCGTTTTCAGATAAAGTATCTGTATCTCAAAAAATTAAAAATTCAGGAGAGAAAGATCGCTTGGTTCGATTAATTAAAAGTATTAAACCCAAAGGATTTGGTGTAATTATTAGGACTGTGGCTCAGGATAAAAAAGTGGCTGATTTACATGCTGATATGAATGATTTAGCTGATCGCTGGACATTGTGTTATAAAAAGCTGAGAAATGCTCATGCACCCAAGAAAGTTTTAGGGGAATTGAACAGAACATCTTCATTGTTGAGAGATATATTGAATAAAGATTTCAGTAATATTCATGTGAATGATGAAGCCGTTTTTAATGAAATTAAAACCCTTTTAAAATCTATTGCTCCTGACAAAGAAGATATTGTTAAACATTTCAAAGGGAATGTTTCCATTTTCGAAAACTTTGGTATTGAGAAACAAATCAAATCTTCATTTGGTAAAAATGTAACCCTTAAAACAGGTGTCTATTTAATTATAGAACATACCGAAGCATTACATGTTATTGATGTTAACAGTGGTCAGAGGGGAAAGAAAAAAGACAAAACTCAGGAAGAAAATGCCCTTGAAGTAAACCTTGAGGCAGCTGAGGAAGTTGCTCGTCAGCTCAGGTTAAGAGATATGGGTGGGATTGTTGTGGTTGACTTTATTGATTTAAAGGAAGCGAAAAACCGCAAACTTTTGCACGAGAAGATGAAAGGGTTTATGAAAGACGATAGAGCAAAACATAATATTCTACCTCCTAGTAAGTTTGGTTTAATTCAGATAACACGTCAGAGAGTACGTCCAGAAATGGATATTAAAACTGCTGAAAAATGCCCTTGCTGTAATGGGGATGGGGAAGTTCATTCTACAATTTTATTGGTTGATGAAATAGAAAATAATTTACGTTACATTTCGAAACAACTGAAGAATAATAAAGTTAGAATAAATGCTCATCCATATGTAGAGGCCTTTATCAATAAGAAAACTGGGTTTAATAAAACGTTGCGTAAAGCTTGGCAGAAAAAATACAATTCTGCAATTGAGGTATTCCCAACAACCTCAAATGGGTTGCTCGAGTATCATTTTATTGATTCAAAAGGAGAAAAAATTCACTTGTAGTTTTGAAAGATGATGTTGTAGGGGCTGCCTTGTTAGATTATTATAACGAGAACTATAGCTCAGATATTATTGTGAAATCTTCAATCGCTGAAGATGACACTATTTCAATCCCTTATTTGTTTCGATCAGATGAGGACTTTCCTATTTTAGAAAAAAAAGCAATAAACCTTTGTAGCGGTAAAGTTTTAGATGTTGGAGCAGGAAGTGGATGCCATAGTTTTGTTTTGAGCAAAAATCAAATGGATGTTACAGCAATTGATACTTCTAAAGGAGCTGTTGAAGTCATGAGGAAGCAAGGAATAAATGCTCATCATCTCAATTTCCATGATGTTACGGGGAAGTACGACACATTACTTTTTATGATGAATGGAGTAGGGATCGCAGGAACATTGGATGGTCTTACCCCATTTTTAAATCAAGCAAAAACACTCTTAAACGATAGAGGTCAAATTATTTTAGATTCATCCGATATATCTTATATGTTTAAGGAGGAAGATGGTTCAGTGTGGGTGGATTTAAACAATTCTTATTACGGAGAAGTGACCTATCAAATGCAATACAAAAAAATGATGGGTGATAAATTTGATTGGTTGTTTGTAGATTTTTCAACGCTTAATGCTGTGGCATCAAGTTTAGGGTTTAATGTTGAACTTATTTTTGAAGATGATAACAACCAATATTTAGCTAAACTTTCTCTATAAAATTTAATCTGTCATTCATTAGACATTATTCGTGGCAATTATTTTTTTAAATTTGAGTTATAAATAATTGATGAATAATTCTGCAACTATAGTCGCATTAGCATGGCCTGACACCAAGGTTGTCCACGAAGGAAAGTGGTACGATGAACCTATGCGTTGGGTAGGTGCAATTAAAGGCGGCTATTACAAAGCTGGACATGCCGCTTTCTTATTAATCAATAATGAGACAGGAGATATTCAATATTTTGATTTTGGAAGATACCACACGCCAATGAAATATGGTAGGGTTAGGGATAAATTGACTGATCCAGATATTACCATAAAACACCAAGCCTTGATTAATGATGGGGTGATTGTGAATTTAGAAGAAATCTTATTGGAACGATATAACAATAAAGCTTGTAATGGAGACGGACGATTAACTGCTTCTATTGTTAAAAATATAGACTACGATAGGGCTTATGCCAAAGTGAAACAGATGCAAGAGCGAGAAGCCATTTATTATGGCCCCTTTGAATTTAATGGGACTACCTGTTCAAGATTGGTCGCCCAAGTAGTTTTAGCGTCTACCGAGGACTGGCTCACCCAGGTGATGATTTTATTTCCTTATACCATATCGGCAACACCGAGGTCAAACAACAAAGTACTGAATGATTGCTGCCATTTTTACGAGATCAATGAGGGAGAAATTGAAATGAAAAAGAGCAAGTTTTATAATTTCAAAAAACTATTTAAATCAAATTCAAAAGAATCTGTTACAATAAAAGTTTCAGAGGGGAATTTAGCTGTAGAATTTATTTAGGCATGGCTGATCAGATAGGAACAATATACCCTCCAGAGCTACCAAGTACGGTTCCAGATTATGCTCAGTGGCTTTTAGGTCAGGGAGCAGGAACATGGTTCAGTATAACTTCAACCGCTGTTCAACACCAGTATAACATTAAACGATACAAGCCAAATGGTGATTTAGATTGTGATCGAATTTTTAATGTGGAAAATAATGGCTCGATTTTCGATACCAATCAGCCGTATCAGTTTATACCTGTTTCACATTGTGCAAAATGTAGAATTGTACAAAACGAAATTACATTTGTTTTTAATTACATAGGAGAATAAGACATGAAGAATCAATATATAGCAATCATGGTGTTAATCACTTTTTCGATAATAGCTTGTGGAAATAGTATAGAGGAATCAACTTCCGTAAAAGAGGCTGTGATGGAATTAGAGGATAAAAAGACGGACAGTAATGATAGTCTTTTACCAAAGCATGAAGAAGAAAGTATTATAGAAGGGAAGAACGAAGAACAAAAAACAGAAACGGCACTTGAGTCAACTGAATTAGAGGATGTTGTAGAAGAAAAAGAGACAGAAATAATAGCCCCGATTGAAGAAGAAACAGCTTCAGAGGAACCAATGGCGGTTGAAATCGTTAGACCAAATCATGGAAGCTGGGATGGATTGACTAAGAAATATGTTTCTGCAGCGGGTAAGGTAAATTATAAAGGAATGAAGACTAATTTACCAAAAATCAAAACTTATTTAGAACACCTTAATAAGACCTCTCCTAAAAAAGATTGGAGTAAAAATGAAAAGTTGGCTTACTGGATTAATCTTTACAATGCTTCAACAGTTCACCTCATTGCTTCCAACTATCCAACTTCAAGTATTACAAAGTTAAGTGGTGGGAAACCATGGGATAAGAAATTTGTTAAATCAGGAACAAAAGTGTACTCACTTAATGACATTGAAAATACCATAGTTCGACCGCAATTTAAAGATCCAAGAATACATGCAGCATTAAATTGTGCAGCCGTATCATGTCCTAAATTACTGAATGGAGCGTTTTTGCCAAGCAGGTTGAATGCTCAGCTGGATAAACAAACTAGAGCTTGGATTAACGATAAAACTAAGAACAAATTGAGTGGCAATAAAGCTCAGGTAAGCCAAATATTTGATTGGTACAAGGTTGATTTTAAAGGTGGAGTGGTGGCTTTTATCAATAAATACATTTCCACTGGGGTTGCATTGGAATCCAATGCAAAAATCACCTACTTAGAATATGATTGGGCGTTAAACGAATAATCATAACTTTGCACATAATTAAGTGCAAATGTCTCAATACTCATCAAGTACAATATGTGCATTAGCAACAGCTCCAGGAATTGGTGCAATAGCTATTATTCGTCTTTCGGGGGAAGAAGCCATTACCATATGCAATAAGGTATTTAGTGGAACCGATATTTCTAAAGTAGATTCTCATACGGCCCATTTTGGGACCATAAGAGATGAGGATAAAATTATTGACGAAGTATTGGTAACGGTATTTAAAGACAAAAAATCGTTCACAGGAGAAAATGCAATTGAAATATCAACACATGGTTCACCTTACATTCAACAGCAAGTGTTACAATTGCTAATAAAAAATGGAGCTAAATCAGCAGGTCCTGGTGAATTTACCTTACGCGCTTTTTTAAATGGAAAGTTAGATCTTTCACAAGCCGAAGCTGTAGCAGATGTTATCGCAGCCAATTCAGAAACTTCTCACGAATTAGCCATGAATCAAATGCGAGGTGGGTTCTCCAATGAAATTCAAAAATTAAGAGAGTTATTGATAAATTTTGCTTCCTTAATAGAATTAGAATTGGACTTTGGAGAAGAGGATGTAGAGTTTGCTAATCGAGATGACTTAAAGGCGTTGGTCATCAAATTGAATTCAGCACTTTCTATATTGATTAATTCATTTGACTATGGAAACGTAATAAAAACAGGTGTTCCTGTAGCTATAATTGGTGAGCCAAATGTTGGTAAATCTACGCTGTTAAATGCGCTGTTAAATGAAGATAGGGCAATCGTTTCTGATATTGCTGGAACTACTCGAGATGTGATAGAAGATGAGATGGTAATTAGAGGAATAAGTTTCAGGTTTATTGATACAGCAGGTATCAGAGAAACAACAGATTCCATAGAGACTTTAGGAATAGAAAAAACGTTTAAAAAAATTGATCAGGCTTCGGTTGTTTTGTTGTTGGTTGATGCCTCACAAATTTCGAAAGAAGATTTGGTAGAGGATATTCAAAAGATAGAAGAAAGAATAGAAGGGAAGAACAAGCGACTGATAGTTGTTGCCAATAAGGTGGATAATACAAAAGACCAAGAAGGAATCTTAAAAACGTTTACCGGCATTAAAAATGTTGTTTTCATTTCTGCAAAGTTAAACGACAATATAAAGGCAATTGAAGAGAAGCTTTTTGAATACGTTCAATCTGGAGCAGCAAATAATGATGTGATAGTTACGAATACACGCCATTATGAGGCCTTAACTAAATCTAATGAAGCTTTACTCAAAGTATTGGAAGGGTTAGACAATAACATTACGGGAGATTTTTTAGCAATGGACATCCGCCAAGCCTTATATCACTTGGGTGAGATAACGGGTGACATCACCACTGATGATTTGTTAGACAACATCTTTAGTAAGTTTTGTATCGGCAAATAAATCCGCTATTACTCCATCTTAATTAATCACACTTAATCGTACTTAAATCAATGTTATCAACAGTTTCAGGAATTTGTTGATTACTTTTTATCACCATTAATTTGTATTGATAACTGCTAAAATTGTACCTTCGTTGTACCTCGAAGATTTTGGGGTAGATTGTTTAGTTTAGACCTATACAATTTGTTACACAATGTTACAACTAAATACAAAACTTTACTAAATGAGCAGCAATATTAAAATACCAAAAATCTGCAACCATTGTAAAAATGGCTTTACTGCTAAGACTACAGTTACGCAGTTCTGTTCAACAAAATGTGCAGGTAAAGCGTATAAGATAAAGAAGAGAGCTGAAAAACAAGCATTAGCTCAAGATGTAGAGTATAAAAAAACTAATGGTATTGATATGGAGCTCATTCAATCCAAAGAGTACTTAAGTATTAAGGAAACGTGTTTGTTGCTTGGAGTTAGTAGAATGACGATTCATAGACAAATAAAGAATGGCACCATAAAAACATCGAAGTTAGGTGGGAGAGTGATCATCAAAAGAGATAATATTAATTACCTAATGAGCTAATAAAATGGGAATACATGTAAGAACAAAGCAGCTAGTAAATGGTAAGTTAAGTTTGTACCTCGACTATTATCCTCCGATAAGATTAGCTAATGGGAAATTAACCAGAAGAGAATTTTTAGGTCGATATAACTATGAGAAGCCTAAGAATGATGATGAAAAGATGATTAATACCACTAATAACCTTTTTGCTGATGGTGTAAGGTTAAAACGAGAGTTACACCTTTTAAATAATAAGGATGGGATATTCAACTCCATAAATAATAAGGTTGATTTTATTCTCTTTTTTAAAGCTCATGTTGATGAATGGTATGAAATTAAAGGTAATTATGGGAATTGGTTAACTGCTTATAATTATTTTGTTTCATTTACGAATGGCTCTTGTAAGATGGGGGATCTAACGGAACAATTTTGTGTTGATTACAAAAAATTCATTTCAACGGCAGATATCTTAAAAAAAGGAAAGGGTAGAAAGCTTTCTCAAAATTCAGCTTCAAGCTATTTTAATAAATTCAGGGAAGTGGTAAATATTGCATATGACAAGGGGCAGATAAGCGAGAACCCTTTGAAGCACGTTAAAGTAATTCCTACAAAAGAAACTATGCGAGAGTTTCTTACTCAAGAAGAATTACAGCTCTTATATAATACCGAATGTGAATCTTCACAATTGAAAAAAGCAGCATTATTTATTGGGTTAACTGGATTAAGATGGTGTGATATTGAAAATAGAGTATGGGGAGATATTCAAAAAACAGGAAGTGATTACTTTATACATTTCATTCAAAATAAAACAGAAAAATCGATGCTGCATCCAATAAGTGAAAAAGCTGTATTGATACTAGGGGAAATTGGTGAGGCACATCAAAAAATATTTAATGGGTTAAAGTATTCTACAGGTAATAATGATATATTGAAAAGATGGATACTCAAAGCTGGAATAAAAAAGAAGATTACCCTTCACAATTTTAGACATAGTTATGCAACGTTACTGCTTAATAGTGGTGTAGATATTTTAACTGTTTCAAAAATGCTGGGACATGCTAATTTATCTACTACAACGATATACACTAAGGTGCTTACTAAGGCTAAAGTAGAAGCTGCTAACTCAATAAATCTCGAATTATGAAAAAACCAGCAGGATATAATTTCCCAGAAGTAAAAAGAGATGCATATAGTATTGATGTTTTTAATGTTTTGGATCAAATAAGTAATATATATATGAATAATTTAAAGTTGGTTCCTGAACTTTTTAATACCCAGAATTATTTTCAAGAAAAGGAAAATAATTTTATGAATAGAGCAAAAAAAGAGGGGGTTGATTTGAGTGAAAATCAAAAATATAGAAATTTCATTATACCATCATCATTTGACACTTACCCTGATTTTTTAGCATTTACATTGTTGGTAATTGATCCAATTAAAATAGGACTATTACTAACATATCAATCTAAGATGTTTCTTGGGAATCATTATGCTGAGAAAAATAATTTTATTGGGTTGGTAGAGCATCAAATTTATAATCAGGTTAAGAATTACGATATTTTTAATCAAAATATACGGTTAGAAAAAATAGTGGAATGGGTTAAGGAAAATAAAGTTTTTCTTAAGAAGAAGGTTTCAAAATATGATGATGTTAATTTTAAAATTGTTGAAATAGAAAATGAATTTGCAAAGGTGTTGTACGAAAAGCTTAACTTTTATTTCCCTAAAAAGCATCATTCTAATTTAGAGAATCTCTTAGTAAATGGTGTCTCAACAAATATTTGTTTTAATGGAAATAGAAACCAATTAGCAGAGTTATTTAAAAGATTACTGTATAACAAAAAAATAGCTGTTAATACTCTGGATGGTTTAGCACATTGGCTAATAACTAACTTTTATGTTTTGAATAAGTTTGGAAAGCAGGAAGTATTTAAGAAAGACACTATTTTACAAGTACTACATAGAATTGAAGATGAGCCACCTAAAAGCAAAAAAATATTACTAGACATTGCACCATTTCTGTCAGAGAATAACAGGAAGGACCAATAAATTAAAGGATTAAAAAGAATTCAGTACACCAAAAAAAAAGGTGTATTGATAGTGTACTGAGCCAAGTCTGACATTTGCCTTGAATTATTATTAACTAATATTAAGACAGATGAATAAAGAAGAAGAACTAATAAAAAAAATCCTTTCTGGAGTTTACCAGCATCTTGGAATGATTGTCCCCTTAACCATTAAAAAGGCGGTTGAAGAAGCGTTCCACGAAAGAGCAAAAGATCAACCAGTCGAATATGATGAGAATTTAGATTCAAAACAAGCAGCCTCATTTTTAAAGATCAAAATTTCCACTTTGTACTCAAAAATTGGCAAAGGTGAGCTTTCTTATAGCCGTGCAGGAAAGAGAAAACTTCTCTTTAAAAAAGAAGAGCTTGAAAAATTCCTTTTGAAAAGGAAAGTAGAAAGTAATGATGAGATTAACACAGAAGTTGAAAATTATATAAGCTTTAAAAGATAATAACCTAAAATTTAAAAAATGGAAGATTTTAACAATGATAAAATATGGAGAAACACCATCATCTTAACTACCTTATTAATGATGCTACAAACTTATAATCAGGTACAACAACGAAAACTAAGAAAAGATCAACGAAAACGGGGGGAAGAAAACGAACTTAATAAGTTAAGAGATGAACAAAAATAAAATAGCAGTACTAACAGGAAGTGGAGAGGCTTTTAATGGTGGTGTTTCTGGAGTGCCAGAATCAAGTGATAAAAGCTCATTTAGCTTAGGTAAGAGATGTCCACAATGTTCTGTTCCAGTGCCTGACAAGCCTTCTAATAAGAGCTACTGTAACAATCGTTGCCGCGATGATTTTTTCAATAATTTAAAGAAAGAGGAGCGGCAAAAATTGGAAAAGCTCAAATTGATGACTGACATCCAACAGGAAGAAAATCATCTTCAAGAAGTAAGAAGTAAGTCTCAGGAGATAATAAGGAAAAAGGAAGAAATGATGATGCATCTTAAAGCTCTTGAAGTTCCACCTGAAGGAAAAAAGGTTGATGTAAATTATTTAAATCAAATAGATTTTGAAATACAGTATTATGATAACTTAATAGCGTCTAAAAAGTATCCAAGGAAGCATATTGCTGAATATGGTGATTTCGGCTTGTTTTGGATAGACACTTATGAAATTTTAATTATAAACAAAAACGATTATTTATTATGGGAACTATAAACACAATATCTGACCTTCAAAAGGTTTTTGGAGATAAACCGTTAAACTCTCTTCAGCCTATTAGTCAACCAGCCTCAATGCCAACGAAAGGGATTAGTAAAGGTAAGGTTGTCTTATATGCTGTTGGTGGAATTGTCTTAGTAGTTGGCTTGTATCAAATATTCTCTTCAGCTAAAGATTTATTTGAAGGACCTTCTAAAAAAGACGAAGAACTGGAAAAAATGAAAAAATCGATAAAGAAAAAGAAAGAGGAGGGAGAAGTTGAAAATAAATTACCCTAGTTGTTACCCCGTTCTTTAGAAACCTTGTAATTAGTCGTTAGTTCGGGAGGGGGCACACTCTTGAATTGTGAATCTGGTCTCGGCTATTAGGTTCAATAAAATTCGAATAAATGAGATAAATACGCTTATACACTTTACATTTTTGTGGATATTTTTTATATTTATGAAAAACAAAATATATGTATTATCAAGATTGGATTAAAGAACCACTGTCATGGTCCGATAACAGTGAATTTCCAAAAGAATCTTCAGATTTGTCGAACGAAAGTATTTTCACTAATGCTTCTGGCTTCAATTTGAATGTAGAGTCCATAGGAGCTAACGAATCGCATGTTGGGTATCATTTTTTTGATTCTTCTGTAGATTCAAAAAATTATTTCCAAAATAATATTGGTGAAGAGGGTGCAATTTCATTTGAACAATTAAAAGGCATTGAATCAGATGTTGAGCATATATTTAATGATTGGAATCTACCTCCATTAGAAATGCCCAATGGTTGTTTTTATCAACCTAATACCTATACCTTAGGGTTAATAAGTAAGGAGAGTGATGATGAATGTGAAAATATGCTTGTTGAGTTGGAAAATAGCACGGGTGAATTGTCGTTCTTGGCTACTATCGGAGCGAAAATTCGTAAATTAATTACAGAAGGCTCTGTTGAACTTGGTAGGTATTTAGTTGTATTTTATTTTGCGATTTATTGTGCAAGTGCTCCAGTTTATATAGATGAAATTTATAGTTTAAGCGAAACCGAAAATACGGAAACAAGAAAAGTCGCACAACCAAAAAATTCTTTAACGATTACCTCTAATATCGATTTTCAAGGTGGAGCAACTGGTTCTACAGGTAATACGAGAGTTAATGTGTCTAATTTTTGAGGCAATTATGATCGATTAGTTAGAGTTAGCTTTAGCATCAGTAGGTACGGCAGTTTCGGCAGATCAACACCTAATTCCTTCTTTGCTTTTTCTGTAAGATGTTGTGCGAGACGTCCATCGTGTAGCAACGGTAAATCTGAGGTCTCTATATAAATCTTGTCGACATAAAATTCTCGCTCTCGTTCTGGGTAATTCATTTTATACATACCTGTTGGGTACACCGTCAACACATATATCTCTGTGTTCATACTCATCACAATTTCCTTACCTTCTGGTTTTTCTTTAACGTTTAGAGTTTCTAATTCCTTCATTATATCAAGCATAAATTAGTACACACGCTTATCAAGCCGTTTGTACAAATGAGCTTTGTCCATAAATTCGCTGAATGAATCGGTAATCGAATCGTACTTGGCTTCTTCACTTGTTGGCAGCTCCAATTTAAAATTGCCGACAGGAACTTATACTGTTAACAGGTACGTTCCTCCTTCTGTATCAAGGAACTTCTCTCTTTCCACGTCTTCCGATATACTGTAAGGATAGCTACCGGACCGGTATAAGCGTGTTTCCATGATGACATTTTTATTTTATATATCAGATCTCTACTACCAATATACCTGTATAGTTAATCTATTCTTTGTGCTTCCATCCATTTTCCATCTGCACTATAATAGCCTAGATTTCCATTTCCTTCAATAATATAATATTCACCGTGATTATTGAGGTAGGAATACTTTACAGTATTTTTCAATCTCTCTTCCATTAATTCCTCTACGCTTTCAACACATCCCTTGCTAATTACCTTCATAAGCATTTTTCCTTTTTCCTCTACAAGGTGAGTAACACTTTCCGTGTAAGCTTCCCTATTCTTCCATGAAGCAATTATCTTTCCTGTTACTTTAAAACTTAACATTCTACTCCACTCATCTTCATTTATCCCTGCAATCGAAATTTCGAGCTTAGGGGTAAAATGTGTGCTTGCCCAATATGCTCCTGAGTCTACACCTTTAAGTCTATATCCAATGAAAACTTTTTCAGCTGTATAGAACAGTTCATTCTTGATTGTGTTCGCTAACCATTTTAGTGCTTTCTTTGTAACTGCTCTCTCAACTCCTATATCGATAGTTCCTTTTTTGTGCGTAGGATGATATTTTATGTCTAATATTTTAATCCCACACTGATTACCATTATTTAGCTTCTCAGGGATTTTATTTAGGTACGATTGTTCATCTATATATGAATCTAATGTTAGTTTTTCCTCAAATTCATACAGACCTTTTTTTTGTTTCATCTGATAAAAATGGATGCCTCTTCCTTTTAGTGTTTCGAACAACATGTTTTTATGTTCATCAGGCATTTTAACACCAAGATATATTGCTTTAATGGCCTTATGGTTATACGAATGAATCCCTTTTTTATCTGTAATTAATCTAACTTCTTCTTCATGTTTCCATTTCTTTGATTTCGTTCCTGCTAGCTTACCAATTATTTTTATTAAGTCCTCATCTCTTTTATCTAAGTATTCTAATCCTAATTGAGGCGGGCGTTTGGAGTATGAAACTTCAAGAAAATACTTCTTATCATAAATATTCTTTTCAACCAATTCTTCAGAGTCAAACTCAATACAAAATCCTCGATGAGAATTTGCATAGTAAGCCCATAACAGTTCATGATTAAACGTTCTTGACATGGCATATATCCCAACATTATTTTTTTGATCTATGAGATTCTGGTGAGAAGATGTTAGTCCTTGTTTATCATCTATATTTGCTTTTGGGAAAAGTTTAAAAATAATTTTAAGTTGGAGATGAAATTTATCCGTTAGAACTAAAGTTTCACAAGGATCGTTTAACTGATCATGGCTCGGTGCGTACAAAAAATTATGTTTAAGAGCATTTAAATCTCTTTCAAAAGTATCATTATTACCACCTCTATATTTGTAAAGCAACATAAATATCTATATAATTACTAAGACTGTAATTCGTAAATTTAACCAATAATAACAACTGTTTCTCCATAGGAAAATGATTGACTACATCGAAAAAGAAATTAAAAGTATCTCTGCAAATACTAAGGTTACAGACCTAATCAATAAGGAATTAAATGAGAATGACAAAGAACTTAAGTTTGAGTTATTGGCTCTAAGGTTTATGTTAGAGAAGGGAGAAGTAAAACCTGTATTTACGATGGGAGACTATAGTCATCCTACATTTGAGCAGCTTGGAGAGGATGGAATTGAATATATTAAGTTACGAGCTGAAGATACTAATATCACAAACGATTACTTAATTGCTCGGTATAATCAAATTGCATATAATCATCCTGAGTCAAAACATAATAAATATTTAGACAACAGTATCAATGCCTATTTGAAAATTATAGCGGAGTATACATCAAAAAAAATTAATGAGAAAGACTATGACTTACAAGTAACACTCTACAACTTTATTCACCTAGGATCTGAATCGAAAAATAATCATCAGATTATAAAAGATGAGTTTGACAGACTGATGCACTTAAAATCTTTGCCTACAAGGATAAAGATGGCTCTTATTGAGACAGCTATAGAAGTAAAGGCAATTTTCAAACCGAAAGATCTGAAAAATTATATTCCACTATGGACTGATATCTATAAGAAATTTAAGAAAGATGGCGACAACTCATGGATTAGATCGTATGCTGAAACAGGCCTCAACTTAGCTAAAAGAACTCAAACAGATGTAAAACCTTGGTATAGTGAAATTGGTGACGCTTACCGTATAGATACACTAAAAGAAGCGCCTAATGATGACAGGATAATGGTTGCTGTCATACACTGTGATAGCGCAATAAGAGCATATAAAAGTGCTGGAAATAAGGTTAAGTTGGAAGAAATGAGAGTACTCAGGGTTGACTTAAAAGATAGGTTTAAGTTACCTGTGCATCATTTTGAAATCGAAATTGAGGAAGATATAATCTTCGAAAGATCTGAAAGGACAAGAAAACTTCTTGACAGTTTATTTGCTATGGAAAGCAATGATATGTACTCGAGTTTGAGTGTTGGAAGTGGTTTATTCCCTTCAGTTGATGATATGATGAATCAAGCAAAGGATCGTAGTTCTTTTCTTGACATAGTTAACACTGCTTATTTCGATTCTAATAATAATAAAGCTAGTGGCGCTTCATTTCAAGAGGAAAAGAAGATCAAGAAATTCTATGAGTCTTATAATTACCTATTGGGTTTTGCAATCATACCAATACTAAATGAAATATTTTATCAGGGGGTGATAAGAGATAACATCACTTTCGAAAACTTTACAAAATTCCTAAAGGAACATACATGGATGGGTAAAGTTCCTATTAGAAAAGAAGGAACTTCTAGTTGGGTTCAAATGATTGCATTTGCTATGAATGAATATTTTACTCAAATGGAGCGTATGCTTATTTACCCAGACTATGAATATCTACCAGTTGTTTTATTAGATTCTCTTACTACAAAGTTCGAAGGTGCATTTAGACAGCTATGTGGATTGAAAGGTATTATAATTACAACCGAAACTAAGGAAGGGCAAAGAGAAAAATTTCTTCATGAGTTGATTTACGATGATGAAGTCCTAAAAATATTTGGGAAAGATGATCTCATCTTTTTCCGTTACTTATATACAAGTAATGGAGTAGACCTTAGAAATAGAATCTCACATTCTTTTATGGTAATGGAGGAGTATAATCTCGCCTCTGTCCACCTTGTCATTATGAGTTTTTTACGACTTGGAAGATATGATCTTAAGATAAAAAAGAAATAGCTTCCTCAAGACAATTCTTCATCTATTCCTTCATTTACAAAGTGCTCAAAGTTATCGTAAATCACAGGTTCTATATTAAACTTCGATAATATAGGCTCTAAGTTCTTTATCACCGTTGCTGAATCAGGATCAGCTATCACTACTTTCTTAATCATTCGGGCATGTTGTAAAAGTTGTCTATTAAATGCCTCTTCATTTCCTTTCCACCCAATAATGATGAGAGTTTCTATATATTGAAAGTAGAACTGCATATTTTGAAAATGCCGAAGAGGCATTGTAAATTCATCTTTATCTCGGTATGGTAGTATCAACGCAGGAAAGTAATCGCCTAATTTATTAGTGTCTATTATATTCACCTTAGATTTATCAATGGTATATTTTCCTATTCGATGTTTATTGATAGATGATTCTGTACCAAAAGTGTGTGTCCAATCGATCATATCTAAATGACTACCTAATAACTCATAGTAAACCTGATGAAAGTTTTTATTATTATCAAACAACCACGATGGTGTATCTCCATTAAATTGGGAAGTATCTGGGAACTCCCACCCCCAATCATACGAACCATGAGGTTTAAATACACAGAATGGGCTCTCGATGTTGACATAGTCATCTATCGAATTAAGAGGTGTTCCGAAGTATTCTGCCAGAAAATGTTCTAAGAGATTGTCCTGATTAAAAGAAACAAATGCAAAATTCTTAGCTCGTTTTTGTCCGTATTCTATTCTTACACTTTTTGCATATTTCTTCTGAATCTTGTCCGACATCCTTGCATAAAGATTCTTTGAATAATATTCATCAATTACACGATTACTAACTTCTTTTAACAATTCTTGTAGATAGTACTGAATGTTGATGTGCCGAGATAATACCTCTTCATTGCTATCTGTGATTATGTTTTTCCATTCTTGTTCAAAAAGTTGTTCTACATCAGGGCTGTCTGATTCTTGTAAAAAATGTAGCGATTGCTTAACTCCTCTATATTTCTTATAGATGTTTTGAAATCGTTCATCAAACAAACCAGGAGCTAAAGGTGGACGCAAACTATCTTTGTAGAAAGGACTGTCTTTATCATAGACACAATGTGCTGATGCTCCAGCACCAAAGATGAACATAGTACTTCTATCAAAGCCATTATGCCACGAATCTCCCTGTATTGGATTCGTTCTTGGTGGTTGAAACTGTTCATCTGATATTTCTCCAACTATCATCTCATCCCTAATGATCCAACCATATTCTTTTATTTTACCAATGGTTTTCTGCTCATTAGAAAGCTCTCTATATTCTCTTTTTTTAGTGCCTTGTATGATGATAGTGTGTTTAGGGTATTTAAAATGATCGCTAAAATCCCAGCCTGAATAAACATCACCTATTTTCGTAAAAACATATTTCAGCATGATCAAAGCTAATCATTATTGAGGCTGCAACCAATTTTTGTAATTTCAACGTATTATATAAGAAATCAAAACTTATAACTATACTAACACAAGTGGACGAGCACCCTAAACTATCACTTCAGATGGAGGAAATGATTGATGACCTCGAAGCAAATGGATATTTGTTGTTCGGTCAAAAACATATAAAAAGCGTAAAGTACGGTGATAAAGAAAGTGAGATGACGGTAACGAACTTTGCGGTAAAAAGAAAGGATAATCCTGATATTGTGGGCGTGGTTGATTGGCTATGTGGACACTATTCATTAAGCTCACTTCCGTTCTTAAGGCAGCTTTAATTAACTTCGCACGAACACATGTATACACAATGTATAAACCTATTCCTGAAATAATATCAAGAGACCCTAATTATAATGGTATAAGCGATACATTAAATAAGTTCTCAGCCGGACTTGAATCCGCTGTTGACTTCGGTTCCAATATTCTTGATTGGGACGGAGGAGGAAGAAAAGGGTCTGATGAACAACTACCAATTATGTTGATGTTCCGGCATTTCATCGAATTGCTTGACTCTATCTCGATACTAATAAAACATTCATCCCCTGATCCTGCTAAGCTCATTCTTCGAGGCGCATTGGAAACATATTTTGGTATTGAATACCTACTTGAAGATGACACTCATAATAGGAGTATGGCATTTCTTGTTTGGCATACTCGAAAGAATTTAAAAGCTTACTCTCGCCTAGATTCAACTACCCAATCAGGTAAACAGCTCACGAAGACATTAGAGAAAGATAAAGTAACCGGTGATTTAGATTTCTTAGATGTACCACATCTTGACAAAGCCATAAAAAATCTCGAGTCTCTAATTCAGCGCCCAGAATATGCGGATGCAAACAAAGAATATGATAAACTTATAGCTTCGGGGGAGAAGAAACCACAATGGTTTAGATTGTTTGATGGACCAAAGAACGTAGAACAGTTAGCCGATCATCTTAACTTACAATCCTTCTATGAGATACTCTATCGGAATTATTCTGGTCCAACACATGGCACAGATATTATCCAAGGTAAGATCAGTGAATCCGTAAGCAATGGTGTTGACATAGTACAAATTAGAAATCCAAAGGATGCTCAGACAGTCACTACTTTTGCATTGACGCTATCGATAAGAATATACCGAATATTTATTGAGGCCAGAATACCAGAGCGACAAGATGACCATAAGAAATGGTATGAATCTATAAGAAAACTATATCTTCAGATTTGTGGTGATACACAGTTTATTATTATCAAGTAACTATCAGTCTTCTTCCAGCATCGTGATATTCCCTTCAAGCTAATTTATTTTGCTTACAAGTTTAGTTTTATTAACCTTGGTGAATTTCTTAAGCACACTTTTGGCATAGCTTAAGTTGTGGTATTCACTAACGGGTTCATCAGAATGCCATGCTGCTTCGCAGGCATCATCATGTGAAGTATAACAACCAGCATAAGTACCAGTAAATACGACGTAAACTGTTTTCTTAACGGAAGAATAGAGATCCCAATATTCAGTAGAATTTTTCATGTAGAACATTTTTTATTTTAATATTCTACAGGTAAAAATTGTTTCGATAGTAGCTAAATATTACTTTGGGCAATAATAGATTTTCCGTTAATGATTAAATTAAAAGTACCATGGCAGTTTCTAAACATATTAAAGAGACAATAGATGAATTGAAAAAATTAGATTTGAAGATTTCTACGGTCGAGGAGATTAAACAGATCATAAATAAAATTGGAGGTATTGCTTTGTTTGGAATTGAAGTTAATTCAAAAGGGATGGTATTAAGGGCAAGACCAAATAAGGAGGATGAATATTACTATTACGAAAAGGATATATCCTACATTTCTGATGAAGATAAAATTGATAAGATTGAATCAGGACGTACAAATCGGAAAGGAGAAGCCCTGTTTTATGGGTGTCTACCTCAAAGTCCTGAGGAGGAAGATGATCACCAGGTAACTTCGATGATTGAAGCTGGAATTAAGGAAGATGAAGATAAGAGTAAAATACACTCCTATAATTTAACACAGGGTAAGTGGAGAATTACTAAATCTTTTAGTGTTGTAGTTATGGTTCATAATGAAGATTATATTAAGAAGAATGATAAGTTGGCGTCAATGCAGGCAGCGTATAAGAATTTCGTAAATGAGGATCCAGATAAGAAGGATGACTATTTGTTTGTGTCATCATTTATGGCTAAGGAGTATTCTAAAGTTGTTCCTGATGGCCACGAATATCAGTATAAAATTTCAATTGCATTTTTTGAAGTTCTCCGAGAATTTGGAATTAAAGCTATTGCCTACCCTTCTGTTAAGGGGGAAGGAACTGCATTTAACATAGCAATGGAATCGGAGCTTGTAGATAACAATTTAAAGTTGGAGAAAGTTGCAGTTTGGACAATATTAATGCAGGGAGTAAGGACTCCATTAATTTATGGCAGTTTAGTTTGCCTAGACTTTAATGAAGATGGTAAATTCATCTATCAAGAGTCTGGGGAATCTCCATCTGTAATGCGTAAGGTATTTGAAGGCAAAATAAAGGGTACACAATAGATGGATGAAGTTAAGGTTAAACTTGAACGTATCACAGATTTTTGGAATTACTACGTCTGGAATTATGACATCATACAAAACCAAGTGCTATGGAATAAGGAGGTAAGAACTAATTACTATGGAGATATACTAAGCTACTTCAATGATACATTTGATTTAGTTAGTAAAAAGCCAGAGGCAGGAGGATTTAAAGATGGTATATTTTATTTTACTGGTCTACTTCAGGTAGTTTATATTCATCAAGACATTATGGATGAGCTGCTAAAGATATTTAAGATTAGGAATAGCCTTAAGAATGATAAGAATCCTAATCGTGAAATTAGAAACGAATTAATTGGTCATCCTATAAGTAGAGAAGGCAAAACACGTACGTTAAAATCATCAACTTTCTTCGGCAACCACCTAACAAGTGATAGATTACATTACTTAAGATACACTAGTTCCAATAATTTCAGAATGGAAGAAAAGTCATATAGCGTAGATGATATTGTTGCTAATCATAAGGAGTATTTGGATAAATATTTTGATTTGATTCTTGGGAAAATTAAAAATATACTTACTAAGTATGAACGACAATTAAGAGAGCTGGATGAGATGTTAGAAAATGAAGTTGACTTCAACAAAATAATTGACTTAGTAGCTCAGAGATTTGAAGGTATTTTTGAGCATAGTTGGTTGTATCGTGAGCAAATTTTAAAAGAATGCTACAGGCGAACAGATGAACATATTAGATATAAATATGCAGTTGATTATTTTAAGAATGAACTAAAAAGCCATCTAACAGATACTTATTCTTCGATCTCAGAAATTATAACTGGAGAAAGAGAATGGACAAAATTGGAAAGTGAGCCAATGCCTGAAATCAAATTTATTAAAGCATCAAGTAAGTCAACTAAAGCAGGAGAAAAGCCTAATGATTACCATTATGAATTAGGGAAACTTCATGAGAAACATCCAATCTTCGGTATCTCCTATTTTAAAAAAGCCTTTAAGGATAATAGTGAAATTATGGCTGAACTTGAGAATATGGAAAGTAACATAGATTCAGAATTAGAGTATTATAGTTCGTACTTTTATCTGAAGCATTTAATCAAAAAAACTTTGCTGTGAATTATAGTTTTCCATCGTACATGCCCTCTGCTCGTAGCACCACAACAGATGTAGCTCTTAGGAGGATGAGGAAAATGCTTCAATTATACTTTCAAAGTCATTAAAATCTTTATAAATTTTCTCAACACCTATATTTTTAAGCTTATCAGTGCCATGATAATCTATACCAATAAAATCAATACCTAACTTCTGTGAGGTAATAAAGTCCCAACTCCCATCACCTATATAGGTAATAGATTCAAATTTATTTAACTCATTAGTAATTAATGATTCCTCAATTGCTAATTGAATAATTTTTCCTCTTTCAAAATGATTATTGGATGTCTTTAATATAAACCTATTCAAATTTAATCCAATTGACTTAGCTTTTAATAAGGCCGTTTCTTTCCATCCGCCAGTAGCAAAAGCTATCCTAATGTCAGGGTTTTTCTGTAACTCATTTAAAAAAGTTAGAGCGCCTGTGATTTCTTTAAAATCGATAGTCTTTGCAGATAAGAGATTATAAAAAAGGGTCTTAATATTAGAGACTTCATTTTCGGTTGGCTGTCGATTGAAGTATTTTTGGAATATTTCTATCGTTAATCCACTATCAGTGACATTTTTGAAATCACTCCAATCAATAT
>JAJCYO010000043.1 GCA_029262875.1 Flavobacteriales bacterium | reverse complement strand
TTTATAAAAGACAATATTGTTGTTGGAATCCGTTCCACAGGTATAGTATTGGATATGTACAGGGATTTTAGTGTTTAATGTTATTCTCTTTTGTTTTTTATCGCTTACATAAGTCTTTACACTATCAATGTTGTATTCATTTTTATCTGAATCTAAAATGATTTCAGCTAACAGTAATGGATGTTGAACCCTGACACAACCATGGCTGTATGCTCTAATTTCGTTTTTGAAAAAACGTTTCGATGGTGTATCGTGAAAATAGATAGAACTCTTATTTGGAAATATGAATTTAATAATTCCCAATGAGTTAGATCCGCCACCATTTTGTCGGATTTTGTAATTAAAACTACTTTCTGTAACTGTATTCCAATTGATACTATTACCACTAACAGCTTTGTGTTTGTTCGTAAATACTTGGTAGCCATTTCTTTTTAAATAAGTAGAATCTTTTTGAATTTTTGGGAGCAGTTCTTTACTGGAAATGCTGTACGGTAGATTCCAGAAAGGGTAGACAATCATGTATTCCATTTCATCATTAAGTTCTGGTGTGTGTGTGCTTGGTTTACCAACAACAACATTTAATGATTTTTTAATTTCATTATTTTGGTAAACTTTCATTTCACAAGAAGGGATATTTACAAAGATGTAATCTTCATTCCAATTGTCTCTCCACCTCCATTTTTCAAGACTTACAACAGCTTTTTTGTAATTGCTGTAAGGGCTTTTTGACAATGCTTTGGCTGTATTTTTTCCAATTAATCCATCAGGTTTTAAACCATGTTGAATTTGAAACCGCTCCAATGCTTTTACATAATCTGAATCAGAGCCACTTTTAGTTAAATAATTATGAAGAATTAATGCTTTTTTAGATTGTTGATATGCCTTAATCGAATCTTTTCTAAAGTGATTTACGGTAACCTTTTCTTTAGATAAAGATGCTGTTTTTAGGTATTCTTCTAAGTGGTTTTGTAGTTTTTTATATTCTTTATGCTGAGGCTGAAGCGTTAACAATATATCAGTAACGCTATCGGTTTTGAAAGAATTTAAGAGGTGTTTTGGTAAATCAATTTCAAAATTCTTTCTCGGAATTTCGGAGACTAATATAGAAGAATCTTTATGAACCACGCCATAATTCAAATCTTTTCCAATTAAGAAATAAGAATTCGTAAGTAAGATTTCTAATTCTGAAGCGAGGGCATATTTTTTCTCTTTTTCTACGATTTGATTCAAATTCTTGGCAATGTCATTTAAGTGATTTCCATAGTACGATGAAGAATCTAATCCATAATTATAAGCTGTAGAAAGCAATAGAATGAACTCATATCCGTTATTATTTAAGGCTAATGAATCATTTATCCAGATAGGATTATGTTTAATTTCTTTATAGAATTTATTAATCCAATCAACATTGGTTAAAGTGATTTTTTGTATTTCTGAATTGGGTTTTAATTTTTTATAGTGATCAGAAATGTAAACACGCAGATTCTCTTTATAATCAATATTTACCCCATTTGTGTTTTCAGAATTACTTAAAGAGCACGAATAGACAGTCGATAATATGGTTAAATAAAGAAAGGTTTTGCGCATTAGTTAGTTAATTGATTCTGTGTACGAGGATAATCAAATACTGTTCCGAAAAAATATGTTTTTTTTAAAATTAACCATTTAAATACTGAGTTGTATCGGTTTATATACTTGTTTTAGCGAAAAAAGAGGCTTTTTATGAAACAAAATAATTTAGAAGGGAGTAGTATATATAGCGGTATATTCCTTTTGTTGATAGGGGAAATGTTTAACCTTTTAATCTTTATAAATTATGATAAGTCAATATGATTACTATTGTCCAAAATGTGATAAAATGTTAAGTGAAAACAGTAAAGTCATATTTAATGTTAGACGAGATAATAATGAAAAGATTAAAATGTTTTTGGATCCAAAACCAGGTTCATATAAAATTCACTGTCAACCAGAAACAAATTTTAGTTTAAATGAACAGGTTGATTTTCACTGTCCCCATTGTGAAGAAAATCTAAAATCTGATAAATACTCAAAATTTGTAGAAATAGTGTTAAAGGTAACTGATAATGTACTTTTTGATGTTTTCTTTTCACGAGTTTATGGCGATCATAAAACGTATGTTGGAATTGAAGATTTTGAAGAAGAGTACGGACAAAAAATTGCTAATCATTGAGGATTCGAGTATAGGTAATAATAATATTCATTTGTAAAATATCGTTTAAAACACCTTCATTTCACTAAAATATTTATACTTTGTAAACGTGAAAACAAGGTACGTACTGATATTATTTTTCTTTTCTTTTTTTAAGTTAGCTTTCTCTAATACAGATAGCCTTGCTAATTTTATTCAAACTTCTCAAGATGTCAGCTTGCGGTTTGATGCCATCAATCAATTAATTTCTAAAGAATTAAACGGTTCCCCAGAAAAGGCAGAAAAATATGCCCTCTTACAATTACAGATTGTAGAGGTTGATACTCAAGTTGCTCGTGCTTATCTAAACATAGGTTTGGCATTAGATTACCAATCTAAGTTTGATTCTGCCATTACTTTTTACAATAAATCCTTAGTGCTAAATAAAGAGATTGAAAGTGATTTTTGGCAAGCTCAAGTACTGTTGAATTTAGGAATTGTAAATTTTTATAAAGGAGATTATGATGCTTCAGTTCAGCATTATTTCAATGCGCTAAAAAAGTTTGAGAAAATCAATGACAAGGCTAGAATGTCAGCCATTTATAATAATTTGGGTTCCATCTATAGAAGCAAAAATGAATTGCTTAAAGCAATTATCTACCATAGAAAATCTTTAGTTATTGATCTTGAACTTGGTAATGATGAGGGAGTAGCAGCATCTTACAATAATATAGGAATAGCCTACAGAAAGCTTAATAAATTGGATAGCTCATTGTACTTTCATGAACAGTCATTGGCCATTAAGAGAGAAATTAACGATGAGAATGGAATAGCATCTTCTTTAACCAATATTGGACAAGTATATTTTCATAAAAAAGAATATGAGAAATCGTTGAAATATAGTATAGAGGCTTTAGCTTTAGAACGAAAATTAAATGATAAACGCGGGATTTGTCAATCTTATGTAAATATAGGAGAAGGATATTTGAAGATTGGAGATTTAAATAGTGCTTCCTTTTATTTAGAACGTGGTTATGAAATGGCTAAGGAAATAGGCGTGATTGAAGACCTAATTTCTGCTCTTGAAGGGTTGGCTGCTATCCATGCAGAAAAAGGAGAATACAAAAAAGCATTAGGGTACTATCAAGATTATAGTAAGTATAAAGATTCATTGTTGAACGAAGAAACCAATAGGCAAATTGCTGAATTAGATGCCATTTATGAAAATGAATCAAAACGAAAAGAAATAGCATTATTGAATAAGGAAAAGACACTTCAACAGGTTGATATTGAGAACCAACGGCTACAAAAAATTGTAATGGGAGTAGCTTTATTGTCTGTCTTGGTTATCTTATTTTTTATTTTTAGAGGATCCCAACAAAAGAAAAAAGTAAATAAGTTATTGGCGACTCAAAAAGGAATTGTAGAAGAAAAAAATAAAGAGATTACTGATAGTATAAATTATGCACAGCGTATTCAAAAGGCAGTTTTAAAATCAGAAGAAAGAGAGTTGTCTAATTTTCCAGATCATTTTATTTTGTTTAAACCAAAAGACATTGTTAGCGGTGATTTTTATTGGCTCATAGAGAAAAATGAGAACATCTATATAGCCGTAGCTGATTGTACAGGCCATGGCGTTCCAGGAGGATTTATGAGTATGCTGGGAGTTGCTTTTTTAAACGAAATAACAGCACATAAGGAGCTGCTTTCTCCGGCAGAGATATTGAATCAGTTAAGAAGTAAAATCATTAAAGAGCTTGGTCAGAAAGGGGCTCTTGGTGAAAGTAGAGATGGTATGGATATCTCTATGCTTAAAATAGATAAATTTGGAAAAACTATAGAATGGTCTGGTGCTAATAATCCACTATGGATTATGTCCACAAATGAAAAGGTGATAGGATCTGACGATGGCTCCTTACCAATTGAAAAATCTTTCCATCATTTTTGTGAAATTAAAGCCAATAAACAACCAATAGGGTACCATGTTAATCAAGAACCTTTTACTAATCATAAAATGATGCTAAACAAAGATGACTTATTGTATTTAATTACAGATGGATATGTAGATCAATTTGGAGGGGAGAAAGGGAAAAAATTCATGAAAAAACGATTTAAACAACTCCTAATGAATAATATCGATATCCCTATAGACAATCAAAAAGAGGCGTTAGATACTTATTTTAATCAATGGAAAGGTAACATAGATCAGTTGGATGATGTCTGTGTGATAGGAATAAAAATCTAATAATTTAGCTATTCCAAATTTCCCACGATTTTTCTGCCTGTAATTTTAACATCTGCATTCCATTTATTGTAATACACCCTTTTTCTTTTCCTTTTTTTAAAAATTGGGTCTCAGAAGGATTGTATATTAAATCGTAAAGTAGATGCTTTTCAGTGAGGCTTCCATAGTTTAATACTGGAGCATTTTCGGTGTTAGGAAACATTCCAACAGGAGTACTATTAATAATAAGTTGGTGATGTTTAACAACGTATTCGTTAATATCATTATAAGCTATTTCGTTTTCTTTTTTTGGATGGCGTGAAGCAAAAAGGCAATCAATGTTAAGCTCATTTAAAACATGTTTTATAGTTTTTGCAGCTCCACCAGTTCCTAAAATTAAAGCGCGTTCATGGTTAATGTCTAAAAATGGTTTAAGCGATTTTTTAAATCCATAATAGTCTGTATTGTAACCTACTATTGATTTGCTATTAGTTAACAGTTTAATTGTATTTACGGCACCAATTGCTGCTGCGTTTTCATCAATGTCAGTTAAAAAATCAAGAATAGTTTCTTTGTAAGGTATAGTAACGTTAAGCCCTTTCAAACCTGAATGTTCCTTTAGCACTTTAGGGAATAGTTCTATGTCATCTATTTCAAATAAGTCATAAGAACAATCTGATATGTTTTCTTTTTTAAATTTTTCCGTAAAGTACTTCTTTGAAAAGGAGTGAGAGAGCGATCGACCTATTAATCCATATTGTTTCATCCGCCAAATTTATACAAGTTTAGAGAATCTTTATTGCCGTGTAATAATTAAAATTTAAATAAATGTTAGAAATCCAACTTTACTGAAGTTTTAGTATCCCTTTACGCATTAGCATGAGATTTAAATTGTGTATATTTATGGTTATCTTATACTAACTAAATCATTATTCATGAAATTTATCACTTTACTATCTAAGATTACATTTGTCTTATTTTTTATAGGCTGTTTGTCAGCAAACGCTCAAAACAATAATTCCATTCAATTTAAATCAGGAAACTTTATTCCTCAAAGTAATCTTAATAAAGCTACAGTACAAGCGAACTATACAACTGGTGAATTAGTAAATGGTAATTACTATCGAATAATTCAATTTTCAACAATTCCATCAACAGCTCAAAAAGAAGAGCTGAAAAAATCAGGGATAGAATTGTTAAGTTATATTCCTACCAATGCATTTTATGCTTCAATTAAAACAACTGCGAAGTTAAATGATCTGCAGTCTAAAAATGCAATGAGTATGATTCCAGTGCAGCCATCATTTAAATTGAATAAGGTACTAAAGAGTCAGAATTATCCAAAGTGGGCTATGGTTAATAAGAACACCATTGAAATTAATGCCATCTATTATTCCAATATCTCTAAGGAAACTATATTGGCTAAACTTCAAAGTAAGGGAATTGAAGTTACTATGTCTAACGATGCCGATATGGTAAGATTTCGACTAAAGGTATCTGAGCTGAACGACATCTATGCGCAGCCGGAGTTTTATTATTTTGAAGAATTAGATAAACCTGGAGAGCCTGAAGGAATTGAAGATAGAACAAACCACAGAAGTAATGTAATTGCTACAGAGTATTTTGGAGGATTAAAATACGATGGAACTGGGGTAACTGTAATGCTTCAAGATAATAGCGATTTAGTAGATCATATTGATTATGAGGGAAGATTTTTTAATGATGCTTCTGCATTAGGCCAAACAGGAAATCACGGAGAGCATTGTGGAGGAATTATTGGAGGAGCAGGAAATTTAAATCCTGACGGTAGAGGAAATGCTTATGGAGCAGATATTTTAGTTTATGATCCAAGTGACAATAATTTTAATGATGTTCCTGCATTAGTTGGTTCGAGTGATTTAACAATTACATCGAAGAGTTATAGTAATGGAACCAATGCTGGTTATACATCACTTGCTAGACAATTGGATCAACAAATTAGACAAATACCTCAATTAATTCATGTTTTTTCAGCAGGAAATGCTGGATCCGGATGGTCAACCATAACAGGAGGACATAAGCAAGGTAAAAATGTTATTGCTGTTGGTAACTTGAGTTATACAGATGGAATTTCAGGGTCAAGTAGTAGAGGGCCAGCTCTTGATGGAAGACTTAAACCAGACATATGTGCAGTAGGTTCAAGTGTTTTTTCTACAATGGATCCATATACTTATCAAACAATTAGTGGTACTTCTATGTCATGTCCGGCTGTTGCAGGAAATCTGGCTCAACTCTATCAGGCGTACAAATCTATGAATGCTGGAGCAAATCCAAACTCTGCATTAATGAAAGGTGCTATCATGAACACCGCTGACGATTTAGGAAATTCTGGTCCAGATTTCGTTTATGGATGGGGTAGAATTAATTCACGTAGAGCATATCAGTTATTAAACAATAATAATTACCTGTCAGCTTCAGTATCTCAAGGAGGAAATAATTCTCATAACATTAACGTTCCAGCAGGAACGACTCAATTAAGAGTGATGGTGTATTGGGCAGATTATGAAGGTGCTGCAAGTGCAAACCCTGCTTTGGTGAATGACATTAACATGCAAGTAGTAGATCCGGGATCAACAACTTTTGATCCATGGGTATTAAACCCAGCAATTCAAAATGCAGTTGCTGTTAGAGGAGTTGACAACTTAAATAATGTAGAACAGGTTACTATAGATAATCCAGCTGCAGGAAGTTATTCTGTTAATATTAATGGAAATGCAATTCCACAAGGACCACAAGAATATTATGTGGTTTACGAATTTATTCAAGATGAAGTGGTATTAACCTATCCTATCGGAAGAGAAGGTTTTGATCCATCAAATACGGAAACTATTCGTTGGGATTCTTATGGGAACACAGGTACATTTAATGTTGAGTATTCTACAAATAATGGAGGTTCTTGGAGCACAATCAATGGTGCTGTAGCAAGTAATTTAAGGTATTTAGATTGGAATGTGCCTAACGTTACTTCAGGAGAAGTTTTAGTTAGAGTAACAAGAGGAGCTTTGTCAGACCAAAGTGATAAAGTATTTTCTATAATTGATACACCAATAAACTTGAACATAGACTGGGCTTGTCCTGATTCCATGCAAATGAGTTGGAACAATGTTGCAGGTGCAACTGCTTATGAAGTAAGTATGTTGGGAAATAAATACATGGATTCTGTTGGTGTAACAAATACAAATAGTTATATCTTTTATGGTACTAACCCAACTTTAACCTATTGGTTAAGTGTTAGAGCATTAGGCCCAACAAATGCAAGAGGAGAGCGAGCTATTGCAATAGAAAAAACACCTGGAACACTTAGCTGTCCTATAGCAGTAGATGTGGAAGTGTCAGGTTTAGATCCTTTAGACAATGGTCAGTTTTTAGATTGTATGATTGGTAATATGGATGTAGACATATCTATTAAAAATGATGGATTAACTACCCTATCAAACATACCTATTCACTACCAACTTAATGGAGGGGCAGCTGTAAATGAAGTTTATGCTGGACCTTTAACTCCCGGAGCAACATTTAACCATACCTTTTCTACGCAAATATCTCCTGCTGTAGGACCAAATACATTATTGGTTTGGTCGGATATGTCTGGAGATGGAAATATTTATAATGACAGTGTTACTTCGCAATTTACTTATATAGGAGCTACTGTTCGTTCATTACCATGGAATGAAGATTTTGAAAGTTTCCCTTTATGTGGAACTGCAAGTGATTGTGAAACCGAAAACTGTGGTTTAATAAATGACTTTATTAATGAAGCCAACGGAGTAGTAGATGCTATTGATTGGAGAACAGACCAAGGAGGTACACCTTCTACGGGAACTGGACCTTCAGTAGATTTTAATCCAGGAAACTCGGCAGGAAACTATTTGTATTTAGAAGCATCTGGAGGTTGTACTTCTCAGATAGCATTTTTAGTTTCACCATGTATTGACTTAACAACAGCTGTTGGGCCAGAATTAGACTTTGCTTATAATATGAATGGTGGAGATATGGGAACACTCTTTATTGATGTGTATTCAAATGGAACATGGAACAATAACATAAGCCTAATAAATGGTGATAAAGGACCAAACTGGTTTGTACATAATATACCACTTTCTGCTTATGTTGGGAACATCATTAACATTCGATTTAGAGGACTTACAGGGAATGGGTTTGAAAGTGATTTAGCCATAGACGATATAAATGTTTCTGACCCATTGTCTGTTGATGATTTATCTAACAACTTAAACTTTAGTATTTACCCTAATCCATCTAACGGACTTTTCAACTATACCTATGCAGGTAAATCTGAGTTAACGATTGAATTGTTTGATGTGAATGGAAAAGTGGTATATTCCTCAAGTGTATCTGCTGATTCATCTACTAAGACAGGTGTAATTGACATTGAAGATTATGCAAATGGTATCTACATGATGGTACTTACAGGAGATTCAGATAGAGTAACAAAAAAAATCATTAAGAAGTAGATTAGAGATTAATCACTTAAGAGCTGCAAGAGTTAATCTTGCAGCTTTTTTATTTATATCCATTCAAAGCAGTATATATTCTTATTTTTGTTTTGTATGATTGATGAAATAGAAAACATAACATTAGAAGAAAAAGAATTGTTAGAGAAAGGAATTAAGCTTCCAATTATGGAAGAATTCTATTCTATTCAAGGGGAAGGTTTTAATACAGGAAAACCAGCTTATTTCATTCGTGTTGGAGGCTGTGATGTAGGCTGTCATTGGTGTGATGTGAAAGAAAGTTGGAACCCGAATTTACATCCTTTAACAAATGTGTCGAAAATTGTAAGCAATGTTCAAGACTATCCAGCGAAAGCAATCGTTATAACAGGGGGAGAGCCATTAATCTATAATTTAGATTACCTAACACAGCAATTGGCAAATAATGGTGTAGAAGTATTCTTAGAGACTTCAGGAGCCCATACTTTGAGTGGTGTTTGGCATTGGATTTGTTTATCTCCTAAGAAGAACCTGCCACCTTTGCGTGAAGTGTATGAGAGAGCGGACGAGTTGAAAGTTATTATATATAACAAGGATGATATTAAATGGGCAGAGCATCATGCAGAAAAGGTTAGTGCATCTTGTAAATTGTATTTGCAACCTGAATGGAGTAATAAAGAGAAGGTAATGCCAATGATTATTGATTATGTAATGGAAAATCCAAAATGGAACATATCTTTACAAACACATAAATACTTGCAAATACCATAGTATACTATGAATAGAGTTTATCAAATATTATTATTATTCGTTTTTTTTATTGGTTTCTCCAATTGCATTGTTGCTCAACATCAAAAGGACCTTTCTTCAACAAACAAAAAAGCAATAAAACTATTTAACGAAGGAAAAGCCTATTACGATTACCGTAAAAATGACCAAGCCGAAGCAAGTTTATTGTTAGCATTAGGAAAAGATCCTAACTTTATTGAAGCAGAATTATTGTTGGCTTATGTTCGTACTGAAATGGGGCAATTAGAAAAAGCATTGACCCATTATGAGAGATGTATAGAGATAGATCCACAGTTTTTACCATTAATGTATTCATCGGCCGCAGTATTACAACTTAAATTTGGAATGTATGAAAAAGCAAAGAAAAATTTTGAAACCTACTTGGCATTTACTGGAGCTCCTTTAATGATGAAGGGATTGGCTAAAGACGGTTTGAGAGATTGTAATTTTGCTATAGAAGCTTTAAAGCACCCTGTTCCATTTAATCCAATAAACTTAGGTGAAAAAATAAATAGCCCAATGGCTGAGTATTTTCCTTCTATTTCTGTAGACGGCTCAACCTTGCTTTACACAAGAAGGTTGAGAAGTGAAATGACCTATTCTGGATTTAACGAAGACTTTTTTGTAAGTAAATTTGATGGTAAAAATTGGAAAAAAAGTGTAAACGTAGCACCGATTAATAGCATGACCAATGAAGGAGCTCCTTCATTATCTGCAAATGGACGATTTTTAATTTTTACATCTTGTCATAACCCAGTAGAAGGATACGGTAGGGACAGAAAAGGTTATGGAAGCTGTGACCTGTTTTACACCTACAATATCGGAGACAATTGGACAAAACCGAAAAATTTGGGGAGGAAGATTAATACGAAGTATTGGGAATCTCAACCTTCTTTTTCAGCAGATGGGAAAACGCTTTATTTTATTAGGAGAGTTGGTCCTTATGGAAGTGGACAACAAGATATTTTTACTTCAGAATTAACAGAACAAGGCATTTGGACCGATCCTGTTCGATTAAGTAAGACGATTAATACAAAGGGAACGGAAGAATCTGTTTTCATACATCCAGATGGAAAAACACTTTATTTTTCTTCTAATGGACATCCGGGAATGGGTGGATTAGATATTTTTATGAGCCAGAAGGATGACAAAGGTGTTTGGTCAACACCTGTGAACTTAGGATATCCAATCAATACTTTTAATGAAGAAAACAGTTTATTGGTATCATCTGATGGTAAATTGGCTTATTTTGCTTCAGACAGGGAGGGTGGTTATGGAAGTTTAGATTTATACCAATTTGAAATGCCGGAACATGCGAAACCGAATAAAGTAAATTATTTAAAAGGGAAAGTATATGATGCGGTAACGAAAAAGCCAATTGCCGCACAATTTCAGCTCATTGATTTAAAAACAGGAGAAATAGTGGTGGCCTCTTTTGCAGATGAAGCTACGGGAGAATATTTAGTAAGCTTACCAATTGACAAAGAGTATGCTTTAAATGCCTCGTATGATGGTTATTTATTTTTCTCAGAGAACTTTCTATTAACAGAAGGGAATGCCAATGAACCTTTTAATAAAGATGTTCCAATGCAAAAAATAGAATTGGTCCAACCTGTAGTGCTAAAGAATGTGTTTTTTGATACAGATAAATATGACTTGAAAGATAAATCAAAAATTGAGTTAGACATCTTAGTGAAATTTTTAACTAAGAATGGAACGGTTAAGATTGAATTAGGTGGTCATACAGATAACGTAGGTTCGGCTAAATCAAATCAAGTATTATCAGAAAATAGAGCTAAAGCTGTGTATGATTACCTTATTGAAAAAGGAATCGAGGCAACACGATTGTCTACTAAAGGTTATGGTGATACTAAGCCGATAGCTGATAACACTACGCCAGCAGGCAGAGCAGAAAACAGAAGAACAGAATTTAAAATCATAGCAAAATAAAGACTCATGAAAAGATACGTACTTCCCTTAATTGTAATAGCTGCAGTAATATTAATGGGCTGTGGAAATGAAACAGAGACCATAAGCATTAATAAACGCCCAATAGATAGGTTGTTAAAAGACTATGAAGAATGGAAAGAGGGTAAGGGAGCTAATAATTGCAAAGAATTTACTGCTTATGCGGCATCACATTACTATGGAGTTGAAATGTTAAAAGAAGAAAATCAGTACCTTGAATACCATGATATTTATGATTTTGTTTCTTCATCAAGTGCATGGAGTAAGTTAGGTGATGCAGACGAGCAAAGTGTGGCCGATCAAGCACAAGAGTACGCAAATAATGGGGTGCCAGTTGTCGCAATAAATACAGATGATGAGTATAAATTAGTAGTATTAATCATTGAGGGTGAACAAACAACTTCATCTAAATGGGGAATAAAAGTACCTAATGCTGCTGCTTTTTTTCCGCAAAACGGACCTGAACCATTTATTAATAAGACATTAAATTATGCTTGGAGCTCACCTGAAGGAATAGAGCTTTGGGTAAGAAAATAATTTTTTGATTAAAAAAATAATCATATCTCTTTTAATTTTATTGAGCTTTATTTCAAGCTCATTTTCACAACAAGACACCTTAAATCCTAAACGACTTAAAACTGTACTGGGGCTAGAAGCTGCCGCTTATACTGGCGTGATGTCTGGTTTGTATTACCTCTGGTACAAAGACGCTCCGAGTTCTGGTTTTCATACCTTGAATGATAACAGTAGTTGGATGCAAATGGATAAAGTAGGACACAGTGTTACTTCATTTTATGTAGGAAAGGCTGGATATGAAGCATTAAGATGGAGTGGCGTAAGCCGAAAAAAATCGATATGGTATGGAGGCACATTCGGGTTGTTTTTCTTAACCTCGGTTGAGGTGTTGGATGGTTTTTCTGCATCTTGGGGGTATTCGTGGGGAGATGTAGGAGCAAATACTTTTGGTACAACACTATTTATTGCCCAGCAATTAGCTTGGGATGAATCACGAATAATATTGAAGTACTCTTATCATGAAACAAGGTATGCAAAACTAAGGCCAAAACTATTAGGAGAGAATTTAATACAAAGATCGATTAAAGATTACAATGGTCAAACGTATTGGATGAGTGCTAACATTGCTTCTTTTTTAGGTGAAAACACAAAATTTCCTAAATGGTTGAATGTAGCGGTTGGATATGGTGCAGATGGAATGGTAGGTTCAATAGAAAACCCTGATCACCCAGAAATAGTAAGACATCGTCAATACTATTTAAGTTTAGACATAGATTTGACACGCATAAAAACCAAAAGCAAATTTGCCAATACAATATTGGGAGCCTTTGGATTCATAAAATTTCCAATGCCAACTATAGAGTTTAATCAAGGCGGTGGCACGAAGTTTTATGGGTTATACTTTTGATTTCGTTTAATGGAGTTAGTCGTTTTATACCACAAAATCAAGGTGTTTTATGGATGATACGTCTAATAATTTTGGGTTTTCCAATAAAAAGCCTCACTTTTGCAATCGCTACGCAAAAATGATGTAGCATTGTGAACCAGCCAATTGGTTAAAACACTCCAGCGAATAAGTCCCGCTAAAACGTTTTATACCAGTTCGGTATAAAATATTAGATGATGACATTTAAAGACTTAGGTTTAAGTGAAGAATTACTTAAAGCAGTAACAGCGATGGGCTTTGAGAAGCCTTCAGAAATTCAAGAAAAATCCATTCCACCATTATTGGATACGGAAAGAGATTACGTTGGTTTAGCACAAACAGGTACAGGTAAAACTGCTGCTTTTGGCTTGCCAATGATTCAACAAATTGATGTTGATTACAGAGCAATACAAGGATTAATACTTTGTCCAACAAGAGAATTGTGTATTCAAATTGCGAAAGAAATGACGCAATATTCAAAATACTCTGAAGGCGTAAATATTGTAGCCGTTTATGGTGGAGCTAGTATTTCTGATCAAGTAAGAGCAATTAAAAGTGGAGCTAACATTATTGTTGGTACTCCTGGTAGAACATTAGATTTAATAGGAAGAAAAGCCTTAAAGTTTGACAGTGTATCTAAAGTAGTTTTAGACGAGGCTGATGAGATGTTGAATATGGGGTTTAAAGAAGATATCAATGATATTTTAGAATCTACGCCTGCATTTAAAAGAACGTGGTTGTTTTCTGCAACTATGCCAAGAGAAGTTGAGCGTATTGCAAGTAACTACATGGAAGACCCTATTAAAGTTACAGTAGGTACAAAAAACAGTAGCGCAGCTAACATAGAACATAAATTTTGTTTGGTAAATGGACGAGATAAATATTTCGCATTAAAAAGATTTATTGATCATTATCCAGGATTATTTGGAATCGTTTTTTGTAGAACGAGAAGAGATACACAAGAGGTTGCTTCAAAGTTAATGAACGATGGCTATAATGCTGATGCATTACATGGAGATTTATCTCAAGGGCAGCGTGATACTGTAATGGGAAAATTCAGAAAGAAAACAATCCAACTATTAGTAGCAACAGATGTTGCAGCAAGAGGTATTGATGTGGATGATGTAACGCATGTTTTCCATTATGATTTACCAGATGAGATTGAAAGCTATACACATAGAAGTGGTAGAACAGCAAGAGCAGGGAAATCTGGAATTTCAATTGCTTTAATTGCTCCAGCAAAATCTGGTAAGATTAAATTGGTAGAGAAGAAAATCGGTAAATCATTAGAGCTGGTTAAAGCTCCTTCAGGTCAGGATATTTGCGGAATGCAATTAATGAAACTGATTAAGAATGTAAACGAAGTTGAGGTAAATGAGAAAGGAATAGCTCCTTTTGTAGCTCAGATTCATGAAAGTTTACAGGATTATAGTAAAGAAGAATTGATTGAAAGATTTGTATCAGTAGAATTTAACCGTTTCTTAAAAGCCTACGAAAAAGCTGGAGACATTAATGTGGATCCAAGTAGAATGAGAAAGGGAAGAGATAACGAAAGTTCAGGAAGAAGAAGAACAGGAGAGACAAATACCAATAGAGTATTTATTAATGTTGGGAAAATGGATGGCTTTGAAAATAAGGGACAGCTATTAGGTTTCATATGCAATCAGGCAGGTATTGATGGTGGTTCTGTTGGAAAAATAGATTTATTCGATAGTTTTTCATTTATGGGAGTAGATGAAGGTGTTGGAGAGCGATTGATAAGTGCTATGAATGGCAAAAATATAGAAGATAGAGACATTAGAGTAGAGTTTTCTCAAGATAAACCAAAAGGAGAACGAGGTGGAGGTGGAGGTAGATCTAGAGGTGGAGACCGAGGAAGACGTAGAGATGGAAATGAAAGAGGAAGAAGAAATTCTGAACGAAGTAGCGGAGGAGGAAATAGAAACTTTAGAGAAAGAAGAAAGAGAAGATAAAATATAAATGCAATAGGAGAGGGGAGCTGTTAGCTTCCCTCTTTTAGTTTGTCTAAGTACAGTTGTTCAATTCGTTCACCATCCTTAATTACTTTCTTTGCCCAAACGATTAACTGCTCAGTTTTTTCTTGTTCCGATAGTTGCCAAAGAATAGTAGATTCTTTTAAACGTTTGCTTAACTCATAAAGACTGACGGCCGCAGAAACTGAAATGTTTAAGCTCTCCGTAAAACCATACATAGGGATTTTCACAAAACCATCAACGTTATCCATAGCGATGTCAGACAACCCATCCATTTCCGTTCCAAACATTAACGCTACTTTATGATCTAAAGGGATATCTTGAATTAAACAATCATCTGTATGAGGAGTTGTTCCATAGACTTTATAACCATCAGATTTAAGCTTTTTAATGCAGTCTAAGGTGTTGTTTTTTTTTTCGCTGTACTTGTGTAGATTTATCCATTTAGATGCACCATGAACTACCTTAGGGTTTACATTGTAATCATTTTCATTTTCTATAATGTGTACGTCTTGAATTCCAAAAACATCGCATGTACGCAATACGGCACTTGCATTTTGTGGTTGAAAAATATCTTCTAAGGCAACAGTAATGTGTTTAGTCCGATCTTTGATGATCTTTTCAAACAAATTCATTTTATTTTCTGAAAGAAAATTTAGCAGGTAGTCTAATAGCTCTTGTTTATTTACTGTGGGCATGTTGTAAAAATAAAAAAGGCTTTCCGTAATCGGAAAGCCTTTTCAAATAGTTTTTTAAAAACTAGTTTACAGCTTTTGCTAATGCAGCTCCTGCTTTAAACTTAGCAACTTTTTTAGCTTTAATTTGAATAGTAGCTCCTGTTTGAGGGTTTCTACCAGTTCTTGCAGCTCTTGCAGAAATTGAAAAAGTTCCAAATCCTATTAAAGCAACTTTGTTTCCGCCTTTTAAAGCTTTAGTTACGTTAGATGTTACAGCTTCTAAAGCTCTTTTTGCATCTGCTTTTGATAAATTCGCATCACCTGCGATTGCATCGATTAATTCTGCTTTGTTCATGTTTTCTTGGTTTTTAAGTTAAACAATTAGATTTCTTCTATTAATTGCTAACAAAAATAGACGAATTCAATTCCTGTGCAAGTTTTAGAGCCAAAAAACGCTGGAATTGTTGATAAATAAGGGTTTTTGTTAATAACTATGGCTGGAAGCCACTAAAATCAAGGGGTTTAGGATTATTTTTTCATATCCTCTTTAAAGACCCTATCCTTACCCAAAAACTCTGGAGATTGTACGGATAGTACTTTCATGGTATTATTAGGACTTACTTTAAGACTGTGGAAAGTATTTTTAGGAATTCTAAAATAATCTCCCGGTTTTATATCAAATGATTGATCACCAATGGTCATTAAACCCGATCCTTCTACAACATAAATTATCTCAGAATGTGTTTCATGTTTATGAGATTTTACACCTTTCTTTATCCAAATAACAAATGACGTAGAATTGCTGTCAGTATCTAACTTCTTAACCAGAATGTTTTCAAATTCCACGTCAGGTTGCATTGAAGTGATAGCGGTTGTATTCTGAGAAAACAAGAGCCCAGTAAATAGAAGAGTAATGGTTAGGATTAGTGTTTTCATAATTTACTACATTTTAGAATCAATGAATGCTATCGTTTCCTTTTCAATGGCTATCGTCTTTTGATAAATGGCTTCGCCACGATTAATTAGGTCATCGGCAAAAGCTCTATCTTTAATATCCTTGGCATTAATTTTAACATTAAAATAAGCTCCTGTAACGGCTGTTTTAGCACAAAGTATACCAACAGCAGAATCAGATAGAGAAGATTCCATACCGTCTTTTAACATTGCTTGTGCTACCTCCATAGAATTATACGCTGTTTCCATTACCTTAAAAGGAACTTCAGTAGCATATTTAGTGGCAGCTTCAATTGCTTCAGCCCTTAATGCTTTTTCTTCATCAGAACCTTTAGGCATTCTAAAACCGTCAATAATTTTATTAAAGGCGTTAGTGTCCTCATCAACTAATTGTAATAAGGTATTTTTATATGCTTGTCCTTTTTCTGCCCATTTGGAGAATTCTTCCCACCTGTCATCCCAACCAGCTTTATGTCCAGAAAGATTGGCTACCATAGTACCAAGAGCAACGCCCAATGTTCCAACATAAGCAGCTATAGAACCACCACCGGGAGCCATAGACTCACCTGCAGTTTCATCTGCAAAATCAGCTAAGTCAAAATCAATTAACTTTTTAGTGTTGTCACCCAACATGTATTCAATGATTTTTTCCTCAGGATTAAATGGTTTCAATTCATCTAAACCTAACGACTTAATGGCAATTTTAATTTTTTCACTTTCAGAACAACCTAAAGAACGTTGTTGTTTTAACAAGTAGTAATCAGCACAATCTAACATAGCTTGTAAAGGAATCAATCCTATCAATTCAGAACCAGTAACCCTTAAGCCTCTTGCTGTAGCAGCTTTATCTGTTTCATCAAAGGCAACATGCATAGAGGTTATGTTAATGTTAGTTAGGTTATATGATATCTGTGCAACGCCATATTCTTCAATGAACCAACCAATACCTTTAACGGCTTTTAGTTTTCCTGGAATCCTCACTTGATCTCCATTTTCATCCAACACCTTTTTTCCTGTAGGTGTTCCATCTTCCGTTTTTCCTCTACCCGCTTCTCTAATATCAAAAGCAATGGCATTTGCTCTACGGGTAGATGTAGTATTTAAGTTGACATTGTATGCAATTAAGAAATCTCTGGCACTAATGGCAGTAACACCACTTCCTTTCACACGATCGTTAAATTCGGCAGGACCAAAGTCTGGTTTCCAATCTGGATTAGCCAATTTTTCTTTTAACCCTTCATATTCTCCAGCACGGCAATTGGCTAAATTTTTTCTTTTTTCTTCTTGAGCAGCATTTTCATAACAGTAAATAGGAATGTTTAGTTCTTCTCCAACACGTTGTGCTAATTTATGTGCGTACTTCACCGTTTCTTCCATTGTTATTCCTGAAATAGGAACTAAAGGACAAACATCAGTAGCACCAAAACGAGGATGCTCACCAGTTTGTTTACTCATGTCAATCAATTCAGCCGCTTTTTTAATTAATAAAAAGGCCGCATCAATTACTTGTTGAGGTTCTCCTACGAAAGTAATAACAGTTCTATTGGTTGCTTTACCAGGATCTACATCTAACAGCTTCACTCCCTCAACCGTCTCAACAACTTCTGAAATTGCTTTGATTTTTGAATCATCTCGCCCTTCACTAATGTTAGGAACACATTCTATAATTTGCTTGCTCATTGTTTGAAATTTTAAAGAAGAACAAAGCTAATGGTTTTGGACTTGAAAAAAGAAATTGAGAATGGAAAATTAATTATTAGGTCAAAGCATTTTTTTGATGGTTTCAATAAATGCATCATCATCCCAATCTTCAGGGCCAATACTTGATTTTACAATTTTACCTTCCTTGTTAATAATGAAGGTGGTAGGAATACTATTGGAATAGTACTGATTTGGAATGCTGCCATCCTTATCAATAATATGAAAAGGAATTTCGTACCCTTTTTTTTCATGATAACGTTTTACTTTTTCCGGCTGTTCGCTAGAAATCAGTAAAAAAGCAATGTTTTCATCCTTAAACTCTTTGTATAATTTATCTATACTTGGTAACTCTGCCACACAAGGCATACACCATGTAGCCCAAAAGTTAAGAAAGATAACTTTACCCCGATAATCTTCCATGTTAACCAGTTGTCCATTTAAATCTTTTACGTGAAGGTTAAAATCTGCGATGGGCAATTTTTCTACACTTTCTACTGAATCTATTTCTGGAGTAGGTAAAGTAGCACTCAATATTGTTGCAGCAGGAGCCTTCAATACTGGTTGGCAATTCCACAACCCTAAGAGTAAAAAAGCAGCAACTGTATATTGAGTAAATCGTTTCATTAATACCGTAATATTAATAAAGAACGAAAACATAAAGAGTCAATTGCTCGACAAACAGTTATTCGATTGTTTTTTCTTTGAAGGCACTTACAAACAGAATGTTTCCTATATCTGGGTATTTGCTAAAGGTAACATCACTCTCTTCCTCTATTTGTTCGCTATTATACCCTACGATAGTTAAATCTGCATCCGCAGATTTTTTATTAATAATAATATCAACTTTCTCTTCTTTTAGTTGAGGAATCAATTGAATGTTAGATGGAGAAATAGGCAATCTACCTTCTTTAATTAACTCTGTAAGTTTTGCTTCAGTTTCCACTTTTTCCGTTGGTGGGTAAGTAGAAAATATTTTTATCTCGCCATGTTTCCATTCAGGGTGTCCGAGCATAATATAACTTAGTAAGATCATCAAATTGGCATTTTCAAAATCCTTAGGTCTAATCCAAATATGAATACTCTTTTTAAATCCAAAACCTTTTATGGTAGACCTTAATATGCAAACATCAAATTCAGTAGCCCTAAGCAATTGATAATTCTGAATGGCATCGTTTAAACTTTCTTTTTCTTCATGCGTAAACTCAAACAAGATCATGTTATTTCCTTTGCCACTTACACCTGAAAGTTGTATTACTTGAGCAATGGCAGAAGTATATGAAGGACTTATTATGGTATCCATATATACCTTACTTTTTAGTCCTTCGTTTTGTTTTAAAAGCCTATCCATTACATTTTGAGATTCTTCATAGGTCTCTTTAGAAAGGAAGCCATCAATAAAATGGATGTAGGTGCCAAAACCATACTTATGCGATAACCATCTTAATAAATTAAAAGCTGACTGTCTTTTAAAGGAATCTTTAGAAACAGAAATAATAAATGGCCTCCATTCTGCTACCGCTTCATCAGTATCACGTTTTTGTAAAAAGATTTGAAACTGTCTGCTCAATTGAAAAAGTACTCCCTTAAATAATTTCTGTAACCCTTTTTTATCTTTATTAATGTGACTTACCCATATGTATACCAATACCATTATAACCGTAGATGCTGCGGCATAAGCAAAATCCATTTTAAACATTAACCAAAAGCAAAGTATTGCACCAGGTAATGACAAATACCATCGTGATTTAAATGTAGGCCGATAGGATGGATCAGCAGCAAATTGTTCTAAGAACGAGATGAGACAAATAATACCATAAGTAACCATAAAGAACATAGAGATGATTCCTGCAACTGTATCAATGTCTCCCATGATAATAAAAGCAAAACCAATGATGCATGTAATAACAAGTGCATTAAATGGTTCTCCATCTTTCTTTCTTCCTTTGGCAAATAAACTGTTTAACTTTCCTGGAAAAATACTATCAACACCTAAAGCTTGAAGCGTTCTTGGGGCTATCATAATAGAGCCTAAGGCCGAAGAAATAGCAGCACATCCTAATCCAATAGGAATAATTGGACCCCAAATAGCAATGTCACTCATTACCATTTGATTGTTGGCCAATGCTCCAAGGGGGGCAGAATAAAACAGTTTTAGTGCCACACATACATAAATAATTATTCCTACGATGGTTGCCCATAGGGTACCTCTAGGGATTGATTTTTTAGGATCTTTTAAATCTCCTGACAACCCTAACCCTGCAGCAATTCCAGTGAATGCAGGGAAAATAATGGTAAATACTTTAAAAAAATCATCATGTCCTGTAATTGTTTTATAAATGTAGTTACCGTTTGGTGAATTTGATTCACCCAAGAAAAACATGGTTAGAGAAATGGCTAAAACAAATACAACGCCATAAAGTGCCTTCACTCCAATATTTGCACCTTTAGAAAGCATTAGAAGCGTAAGCAATAACATGAAAATTACACCTAAGAAACGCTTGTCTCTTACAAAATCAGGAATATAAGTCATGGTTTCAATCCAATCGAGTAGCGGACCTAAAGCTTCCACAAAAGCAATAACATAAAAGGCCACACTTATAGCTTGAGATAGAAATAAAGTAATGCCAATAGTTGCACCAATATTCAATCCAAATGAACGTGATATCATGTAATATGCACCACCACCTTCAACTTTTTGATTGGTGGCAATTTCAGCAACTGCCAAAGCAGTTGGAACAGTCACAAAATGCCCAATGGCAATAATTCCTAAAGCACCAATCAATCCAACATGACCAACGGCATAACCAAAACGAAGAAATAAGATTGCACCAAGAATAGTTGAAACTGCAGTCATAAACACCGGTAAAGTGCCCATGGTTCTTAATGATGGAATTTTACTACTCATTGCGACAAATATAAGTATTTGGAAACTAATTATTTTTTTTGCCTATTTGTTTTATAAAGTAAAAACAATATATATATTTGCACCCGCGAAAATCAATACATCTCGGGGTGTAGCGTAGCCCGGTTATCGCGCCTCGTTTGGGACGAGGAGGTCGCAGGTTCGAATCCTGCCACCCCGACTTAACAAGAAGCCTTGCAAATAAACGTTTGCAAGGCTTCTTAAGTTTTAAAATTCATTGGTTGTAGTGAAAGGTTGTAGTGAAACTCCATTTTTCTTGTAAAAATATATCCCCTAAAGCTAGGAATTAGAAGCCGTTTTTAGATCAAAAAAGTCTTGACCAAACATATTGGAAACCGCAAAAGAACGATTGAAATAATGCTTTCTTGTAGTGTCTGTTTTGGTATGTCTTCTAATCATTTCAGATTGTGATCCTGCTAGGTTTTCGGATATAGTGATATAAGTTGAACGAAGTGTTTTGAACTTCACATCGTTTTCCTTACTTCCAGTTTTTAATCTCCAAAAGAATCTAAATGAATCCTCTAATATTCTTTTGATACGCTTTCGGTTTTCTACTTCAGGAGCAATGACATACTGATCAGTTCCTATTTTATCTTTTAAGCCTAATCTAAGCAGGATTTCATAAGTTTGCTTATATGCTACAATGAAGTCTTCTTTCTCCTCGTTATTCCCTCTAAAATGCTTGTGATTGAATAGCTCTATGTGGTAAAAATCATGACCGTCTTCCGTCTTTCTATGTTTTATCTCATTCCATTTGAAATCCACCATATCATCACCACGTCCACCTAATAGTAAACTAAGCCAAAAGCCATCTGGCAACCAATCTCTGTAAAAGTTCTTGAATTTACTTTTAGGTTTTCCCGTTTTGCCACATATCCATGAATCCAACCCTTTACCGTTCTCAGGTGTAATAAGGGCAATCATATCCTTGAAATCCTTAAATGAAATCATAGTAGTGTCTCCTTTTGTTTTTCCTTTTTCTACGTGTCCAAGAGCATTACAAATCTCTCCAGCACCTCTTTCTGAACACCAATTAAAAAAGATACTCACATTGTTCAGGTAGTCATTTTCAGTTTTGTTAGCTAATCCCCATGACTTAACCTCTCTTACCCATGTATGTAGATGTTTTTTATTAATAGTTTCTAATTGCATTACTTCGGGATTGAATCCTCTTTTAGAAAGACATTCATGAAATTTTTCAAGAGTTCTGGTATAATTCTGAATGGCTTTTTTTGTTTTAGGTCTTTTTTCCCAATCTTCACCTTTTCTACCATATAAATACTCTGTATAGATGAACATAGCCATTTCAAGATAGGTTTCTTTGGTGATATTAATTTCTCTTGATTTATCCTCCTGTTCTTGTTGTTTAATTTGTTCTTCGTTCTCTTTAGGTTGTTTTCGGAAGGATTTAACAATAGCCATTGCTTGTGTGGTCTTTCCTATACGGTAAAGACGTTTGATCTCCTTTTCAATATTTAATAATTCATTGTGTTTATTACGAAACTCATCAAAATCTCTGATATCGTGTTGCACAATAATATCCGATTTTTTGGAAAAAGGATTGTAAAGAGCCGAAATGAATTTTTGACTATCAGGGCTATTACACGTGTTTAAATGTTTTCCTGTTGATTTGCATTTCCATGCGGTCTTGCCATTTTCTCCTTTTGAGGCACAATAACCTTTGCCTTTTTTGTAGCATATAGAACATCTGATGTTTTGTCCTTTAAGTCGTTCTCTTGTTGGTATGTGTAAACTATTCATGATCTTGGTAATTTAAATGGTTCAGATTTTTTTCTATTATGTGTAATCTCTGTTATTTGTATTTCTTCTGTCGGTAATAAGGCGTTAAAAAAAATATCGGTTCTGACCATATCGTAGGCGAATACTTTTACTTGCAATTCCTTTAAACGTTTCACAACGGTGGGATAAGATTTTGCTCCTAATAAACGGTCTTCAATTATCGTCATAATACTAATTACAGGAGGATACTCCTTTATTTTTATCATTTTTAGTTATCAAATAATGACTTCCAATTTTTTCTTGTAAAGCCATCGTCTGCAATAGGCTGATTTTTTCAGTCCTTTGTTATTTTCATTTTTACTTTTCTGTTGATACAAACTATTTTACCATTCTCTTGTTTGACTTCTATATTCTGGTACTTGCCTTGTTTCAACAAGTTGGCAATCTTTTCCTCTGTTTTCACCGATTCAATTCCCTCTATCATATCAATTGCTCCATTTTTCTTGGTGATTTGTATGGATTGAAAATCTTTTTTTCTAACTGCAGCAAGTACTTCTATTTCTTCTTTTGAGAGTTCAGCAGTTTGCGTATAGTTGGGTTCTGTATAAAGTGGAGTAATATTATCTTTAATGGCTTGGTTTATATTAATGATAATGTGGTTTTCCATATTTTTGGTTTGTAACTGCCTGATGTATTCTTGGTCGTCTATAATTTCTACTTGACCACTTTTATCGACTACTAAGAAAGTAGGAACAGCATAGACCATTGCCTCTATAACACAATGTTCCAAAAGTGGCAACTTCAAGCCATTGTCTAATGCAATCAATTTAAAAAGCTCAGGTTTAACCATTTTAATTTTAGGGCTGCTAAATCCAAATGCCTTCAATTCCATAATGATAGAGAGCCAAAGAATCGTAATGAGGTTAAATTTTCGCCATTTAGGGCTATCCTCTTGGTCTTTATCCAATAGTCCTTCATCTTGTAATCGGCTCATACTACTTCTTGGTATTCCCTTGATGTACTTCATTGAGTACAATTTTTGGTTGAGTAAATTGCTCAATTCATCGAACTTAGCAGTAGATTTATTGGAATTTGTCTTTGTCATATTTTTTGAATCTCATATTGAAGTGATACAAATATACAATAAACGTTCCAAATATAGAACGTTTTATTAAAAAAGTTAACAAATGGCTTTGAACATCCCTTGATTACTCAATGGTATATTGATTAAAAAACTAAATAATCAAATGAAGCTTATTGGTTGTAATAACTTTCAGGAACAATTGGAAAACTTAAATCAGGGGTCTCCAAATCTTTTTCAAAAACGGTTACAAATTCTTGAATTTTCTGTAACTCTTTACAATCATCCTGATGTGGTCTATCTAAGTGCGAATCCAAGCTTGTATATTCTTTAAGCACCATCTCCATTAAAGATTCCAACTGTTTTTGTTTAGCATATTTATACACGTGCTTGAGTATCGTTAATGCCCAGCTCAGCACCATTAAATTCTTTGGTTTAGCTTTAATAGTGGCATTATATGCCATATTAGAACCTATATAAATGCACAACTTTCCAAGATTGATATTATCATCCGCATCCCCTTCATCGTATGAGGTTGGATAAAATTCGGTAACTAAGCCAAAAATAGAGGACGCTATATCTTCTGTTAGGGTTCCACCTGCAACGGCTAAAATTTCATCCAAGAAATGCAATACATCATGAGCAATGTATTCATTTGAATGCCTGGAATATTTAGAAAGTTCGTTTAGAATATCTCTATTTTCTTTCAAGTTGTGATTTAGGAATCTCTCTCTTATTTTTTCAACTTCAATTATGATGATGGCAGTTTTAGAAGCATTAATTAAATCTTGCTCGGTGTGATTACTTTGCATAGAGGTACTTTGCGAATTTACCTGTTTCTCTTTTTTTTCTTCTGAAGCTAAACTCTTATAGTTTACGTAAGAATTAGGGAAATATCGACTTACAATCGTTTCCCCTTTTTTAGTCTCCAATAGATGCTTTTCTATCCTTTTATGGTCATATATTTCGTTTTCAATACCTAATTCAAGAAGGGAATCACTCACCGTTGGGGCAGCAATTGTGGAATAAACTGCAATAAAGCCATCGCACTTGTGTTTCTGAACTCGGTCTAAGATGTTATTTTCAATTTTATCTCCAATGGAATCATTTGAATGAGCATAATGCTTGCAACTTACAAGATATTTAATAGTAGTTTCTCCAACGTTCCCAGTTCTTGTTTCACTAACAATCATATCTTTTCCTCCATCTGCTCCTCGATAGGGATGTTGAATAATCTTGAACCCGATTACCTCTAAAAAGTCTCGGCTAAATAATTCAAAGGTATCTTGTTCCTTTCCTCCTTTATTTGATGGTGCTATTTCTTTAAAGTCAATCATATTATTTGGCATATACATCTTCACTCAATCCGAAAATGAAGTAAGGGTTAATTTTCCACTCTAAGACTACCTCATACAGAAGATCTATAGATACATTTTGTCTGCCTTTTTTTATATGATTAACGGTCTTCCTGGAATAGCCATAATTTTCACAAAATTCTTCTTCCGAATGGAATTTACCATCTTTACGAAGTTGCTCACACACCTTAATAAATTGAGCAGAAATTATAGATTTTTCGACTAAATTGGTAGCTGAACGCTTCTTAAATATTGTGCTTTTGTTAGTTTCCATAATCATTAAATTCTGTTGTTTCGTTTACACTAATAAGTATAAACACCCAGTTTATACGTATTATCCCTTAAATTTTCAGGGTCTTTATAGGTTATATGACTTATGCATCTCATCCGTATTTTGAGCAATTTTTTCATCGAATTTTTCTTATTTCCAAAAAGTTTGATTTTTTAATTTATCTTCTCTAATAGAGAAATATGCTTTTTCATGAGTTTCTGGTGTTCCACCCGCTCTACCTGTAGCTCCTTTTCAGCTTTCTCTCGATTTGAAGTTTCTAAGGTCAATAAGTCAGCTATTTTTTTTAAACTCTCCGTTTTATTATCAAGAAGAGTTTCTAAATTGATAGATTTATGTTGTATTTTATCCAGGACAGTATGGCATTTCTTTTGAACTTCAGGAGGACATTCTGTTTTATTGATAATCTTTTTAGCCTGCTGGACTTGTTCTTTAATTTCCCCATGATAGTTATTCTCAAAATACTCTCCTCCTGATGTATTGATGTTCCGCCCGTTTTCTCCATAATTAACTTGCGCATTGTCCTTTGCAACAACCTTATTGCCGATACTATTCGGATCGTATTTAATTTTAGGGATATCCCTAAAGAAACAGTTGAAATCAAGATTGAAGTAAATTGCAAATTTGTCTATTTGAGCTGTCGTTACACCTCTCTGTGAACTTCGAATTTTTCCAATAACATTTCTGCTACCAAATACGGTAGAACTTACTGAGCTATCTGTACCCAATTTGACATCGGCATTTTTATTTTTAGCAATTACAACATCAACTGCTTTTAAAAATCTAATATCAATTGCAGAAAGTTCATACTTCTTAGCCTTATTCTCACTATCTCCCATTGTTCTGAATTAATTAATCGAAAAAAAAATGTAAAAAAGTTGGCAAAATGCCATCGTTTTTATTTATGTTTGCACCCATATTGTCATCAATAATTCAATTTGATGATGGCAAATATATAATTTTTACACAACTTTTACAGTGATTTTACAGAAAATTTCAAAATTCAATACAGATGATAGAAAAAAAAGAAGTAGAAATACTAAGAGATAAGCTAATTAAAATATTTGGTACTAATTATATTGGTAAGGTTGCCATCCACGCTGGAACATCAAGACCAACGGCATCCAAATTTTTTAATTTCAAGAACATTCGTTATGAAAAGGCTGCTTTATTATATGATTCAGCACTTGAATTAATTGAAGAACAGACCAATAAACAAGAATCTCGAAGTAGAAAAGCTCAACAGTTATTGGGGGATAAACCACAAACCTCGCTTAACCTCAATTCTTAAACGATTAAGTTCTATGAAAGTGGTTACTGAAAACAGAGAGGATTGCTACTTGAATCTGATTGCTAAAATCCAAGAAGAAATTAAAGTATTGAAAAAGTGTGAACGGCCTACTAAGGTTAAAACAAAAAGCAATCATGTTAAATCTACCTGAGAATAAATCTAAAACTTGGTTCAAGGTTCTAACCGATAAAGGTGAAACCATTGATGGTTCATCAGAAGCTTGGTCGCTTCCTTACCGTCAACTTAATGGAAATAAATTGGATTTTAATCAGCAACAAGCTTTTTATCTTAAAGAAGATAAATGGATTGAAATGCCAAATGTTACTGGAACGTGGTTGGTGAATAATCCAAAAGAAATCTATCCCAGTAACAGTAAGCGAAAAATTTTTATTGCAGAATTACTTTCCCCTCCTTCCTATGAATTATCAGGAATAATATGGGTACATCAGGTCAGATTAGTACGTGAGGCTACTAACCTTGACTTAAAACGATTTGGCATCTACCGTGTATTGATGCCGACAATAGATGATGGTTAAAAAACGGAACAATGATACCAAAGAAGTTGCGATGGAAGTACTTAGGACGAACAAATGCTCATTGGGTTGGGTTTCTCTTTGGGGAATATTCACCAGTTCGCTTTGTCCTGGAAAGACAATCAGGAGAGCAATACTTAATAAGGTGCGATTTGAATGGCGTTAAGAACCATTCTTGTGAAGGATTAGAAAAAGCCAAACAAAAGGCACAAGAATTATTTAATGGCTATGCACTTAGCCTATTTGATTAAAAAATAAGTAATAACAAAACAATAACTAATGATTGTAATCAATTACTCAACATCATTTAAAGCGTTAGACAATTACATTAAAAAACACAATGATTCAACCGATCAGCTATCAGAAAAAGTCAGGCAAGGTGCATCATCCACCGCAAAAGACATCATCCGTATTTATGGATTATTCTTAGTCAAGGCAAATGGTATCAAAGAAATAGATACTGAAAATTTACCTCCCATTCGCACCAATAACGTTCAACTTTCAAAAATGGGTAATGCAAGCCCGCGAACAATTCAACGACACATTATACGGCTTCAGGAAGCAGGAATTATAACCAATAAAATTTGGCATGGAAGCAAGTCAGGATATGACCTGTTCATAAACCCAAATATCCTGTTAGCAAGATGTCGAAAAACTCAAAAAGAGGTAGAAAAAAGCCTCGATATGGCTTTAAAGCAAAGTACTGATAATGACCTACTTATAGAAATTAATACGACAACTTGTCGTCATACAGATTCTTGTAACAATAGTTACAAATCAAATAATTTATTAAAGGCAGGTGATAACTTGAAAAGTTCGGAGCAAATAGAAACAACTGGCAACGATTCAGGATACAAAACTGGTAACAATTTTAAAAGGAGTTCGCTTTCGCTCACGGCTGAAAGTAGTACAGGATACGATACTGGAAACAAAAAAACTGGAAACACAGGGGAAAAACTTGCGAAAAAAATTGAAGATGCAGGGGAAAAAGTGCGGAAACGAGCCAAAAATCAACGCTCTGGGGAGGTGAAAAGCCCTGAGATTGATTCGGCTCGTTCCGCATCCCTTAATCTTTACGTTAGTCTGCTTTGGGGTTTTGCTAAAAGTTTTCTTTACGCTAACGTATATCTCACCGAAAGACAGGAAGAAATTGGTAAGAAACTTATTTACGATTGGTACAAACCCGTTGCCACGCATAATCTTTCTAAAGTTCATCAAATTTACATTGGTCGGATGGGATTGGTGCGGAAATTCATTGATAAAGACCCCGAAAAACGCTTTGTTCAATTGCCTTTCAAGTATTTCGACATTAATAATCCTAATGGATTTGCAGGCACAAAAAAGTGGTGGGCAGCACACGAAAAAAGGAAAAAAGAAGTTCGAGAAAAGCTCATTCTACATGCTCAAATAAGGCGATTCATTAATAATCAACAAAAAGAAGCCAGTAAACAAAAACCACCCTTACAGCTTTATCAAGAGTGTGAAACCAGAGTTGGAAAATTAGGAGATCCTCTACTACTTGAGCAATTCCACGCTGCCATTCTCAATCCCAATATACATCAACATTTATATGTCAATAATTAAATTTTAAATATGTTTAAAAAAGAAGAACAGAAAAAGAAGCTCAGTCTAAAAGATAAGCTCAAAAACGCAGCAGAAAACATCTCGGTAGATATTTTTGGTTATGAAAAAAAGATAACAAAAAATGTAGTCCAGTATTTAAACAAAATGGCTATAGAGGAACGTATCCCAGTTGCTCAACTATTTGTTCGGATAGTTGACTTGCACAATACTATCCGTGTATTTGTTCATCATAAAGGCAAACAGCTTAAAGAGATTCCAGTAAAACAGTTGGCACTCTTTTTTGCTGGACCCGAAACAGTACACTTACCTGGTATTGAAGGAAAAATTGCCAATAGTATAAGAAAATATATAGATGAATCATCAAAACGGCATGAACTAAATGATGATAATTTACAAATCCGTATTTCCTTAAAAGGAACTAATGAAGTTAACGTAGATATCTGTCATCATACCTGGATATTAGAGAATGTATCAGTTAAAGACCTTGTAAAATACTTTAAAGGATGAGCCAACAAGCCCCAAAAGGAGGATGGAAATTAAAAAGAGATTCATTTACAAAACTCATCACTTATTTCAAAGATGGAAATGCTCGAACGTGGTATTCACTCGATTGGAAACATAAATATTCTAAAACAAGAGACAGCAATTTAGGAATGGCAAGGCATCGTACTCGGCTGGCTAAATGGGGTAACTTATGTGGTACTGCAGAAATATATGATACAGTTTCAGGAAAGAAGATTAATAAATTTTATGAGGGTGTAGAGGTAAATATAGATGATGAAGCTGATTAGCCTTTCCGGGCTTGAATTAATTAATAATGAATAAATAATATCAATGAGAAACGTTAAAGAAATCTATCAACGGCTTACCGAACAACAGGAGTTTGATAAACGCTACCCTGCTTTTAATAAGGATGATGGGAAAATTCACATCCTATTCATTTCACCATTTTTGAATGGAACTGGTTATTATCGAATGATAGCTCCAGCTTTGGAATTAAATAAAACAAGAAGTCATTCAGCTATTATCTCCAGTATTCATAAATGGGATTTCAATAAGCAGTTTGAAGACTATGATAATTCAGCAGATGAGAAACTGATCCGTTGGGCAGATTATGTGGTTCTACCCAATATGTTTTCAGATATCACCTATTTGATGAAAGCATTAAAAGCTAAAAATAACAGCTTGGAATTTGTGATGGATTTAGACCAAAATCTACACGTTATTCCAAAAGAACATTTGGATTATAGTAAAATTACAGCAGAAGCAAAAACACAGTTACTATCCAACATAGCAAAGATGGATATGGTAACTGGGGCAAGTGAAGGTCTTTTAGAATACTATGATCGTTTAATTGAAAGAGACTACCCCAACTCTGAGGTTGCTATGGAATTTATCCCTAATCTGGTTTCTCAATTTGGGTATCAAGAAGCAGAGCCACTCAATAAAAACGAAACGGATAAAGTTCGCATTGGAATTATTGGAACAGGAGCAACTGCCTATGATACCTTAACTATTGTAGATGTTCTAAAAGAATTAACAAAGAAACACAAGGATAAAGTTGAGCTAATTCTCTTTGGATGGAATGGGAAGTTACCCCATAAAAAAGAACCTTTAAAGGACATTCCTTTTACTTACGTGAAGTCGGTTAGTTTTTTAGATTATTTCGATCAGCTCAACAAATTGCAATTAGATATTGCACTATTGCCATCTAAAAAAATTCCATACAACACACACGGCAAATCCTTTATTAAAGTGCTTGAATTTGCGGTATATGCTATACCAGTTGTTGCTTCCAATTTACCCCCCTATGACGAAGTCATAGAGAATAAAGAAACTGGTTTTTTGGTCAGTACACCAAAACAATGGATAACAGTTATTGACCGATTAATAGAAGATAAAAAGCTACGAGACCGCATTGGGAAAAGTGCTTTAAAGGAGGTGTGGCGAAATTTCAGCTTCACGAATCAATCCATACAAATCTATCAGGAGATATTTAATTAACAGTAGCACCATAAAGGATATGAGAAAATTTATTATCAACGAAGCATTTGGAATATTGGCATTAGCGATACTGCTTATCCCACAAATTGCCCATACAGTATATGTCTTTAAAGTGAATAGCCACTATCCAGACGCTTGGTTTGCGTGGTGTTATGCTATTGGAGTTGACCTTGCCATTTTAATATTCACCGTCAAGGGATGGATTCGCACAGCCATACTGTATTTCTTAGGAACGTTAGCACATAATTTGGTCTATCAGTTCTTGCCTGAAAGCGTGTGGAGTGCCATACTAATTTGCATAATGCTTTCAGGAACGATATTCAGTTTTAGTCATTTATTTTATTTCAAGAAAAAGGCGGAAGAAAGCGATGATACCGCTAATGGGTCGCAAATCACCGCAGAAGCAAAGCAAGTGTCCGCAGCTCTTGATGCAGGCATCCGCTTTGAACCGCAACCTTATTTGTGTCCTAATTGCGGTGAATCGTTCATCAATACTAAGAAGCTCAACGGTCATGTTAGCGGACATAAGCAAAAAAATGATTGGCATCCTGAGAATTATGGCGATTGGGAAAAGGAAAATCAAGAACGAGCAACAATGACTAATCAAATACAATTTAATCATTCACCTAAAAATCTATCAGAGCAATGACAATAGAAAATTTTAAAAAAGACAAGATGATTAAGCCATACTTTCTATGGTTCCTTAAATCAAATTTAATGATGCCCAAAGTGATTCACATGGTCATTTTTCAGGGAGGTGAGAAACACGAAGGAATTGAACTCATACTCAATTACCAAAAAGCTCAAAAAGCCCTTATCAATAAATTGAAAAAAGAAGGGATTGAGGAGGGAAGTATGATTACAGTTGTAAGCGAAGTCTGTAACCATTTTATCGAAGAAATGGGAGAGAAAACAATCAAAGCAAGTTCACCTGAATTACTAATACAACATGACTACAACCAGAACTAAGTTAAATGCTCAAGAAGAAGGACTTTATTGGATGTCTAATATTTTTTCAGGGATATATAATCGTGCTGATGAGAGACAGAAAGCGATAATGGCAAATATGTTAATGCATTACATCGAAGAATATAAACGAGCCAAAAAGGAAACGGATGGAATTAGTGCTGCCGTGAATTTTCACAAGCTCATTGATTTAGAGGTTGCTGAAAATATGGATAGCGAAATGGGAAGAAGTGTTAGCTGTAAAAAGGGATGTTCTTCTTGTTGTGCCATGCACATAGATGCTACTGATGATGAAGCAGACCTATTGTTAGCCTATATCAAAGAGCAGAAAATTGAAATTGACAAAGACAAACTTGAACGTCAAGCAAAAAATGGTAGAGAGAACTGGCACAACCAACCTTTTGATGATTGGGAGTGTGTGTTTTTAGATAACACCACTAAGAGCTGTAAAGTCTATGAACATCGACCAGCCAGTTGCCGAAAGTTACTGGTGCTATCAGATGCCAAATTATGTGATATGAAGAACCCAAAACAACGTATTCAATGGTTTGCTCAAACTGAAGCAGAAGCTATTGCAAGTGCAACAATGAATGCTACAGAATCAGATACGTTAGCAAAATTATTATACAACAAACTCAATTAATTATGTTATTAATCAATACTACCAAAACAATGGAATCAAAAAAAAATCAATTAACTGGAGGTGAATGGAAACCTCTTTACGGTGAGAACTTCTTATTAATAGGAGAAGACAATATTAACATTGCCAATTTTCGCAATTTAGATATTCCTGAAGAACAGCGAAAAGCTAACCTTTTACTTGCTTCCTTATCCAAACCAATGTTGGAACGTATCAATCAAGTCTCCAGGATTCTTATTGCTTATACCAAGCAAAATGAACCTATACCAAGTTTAAACCTTAGTCAGCTACAATCACACGTTTTAGAGCAATACGATTATCTGTTGACTTTACTACAATCAGCATTACCAGATGAGCTTAAAGAAGATTTATACCAACCAAAAAAACAACTTGGTATTATTCTAACTAATGTAAAACAATCCTATTCAATATTGTCAGCGGAGGAAAGAATGACTTTCAGATACGAAATGATTGATCTACTTAAGAAATATTAAAAATCAATGCGTAAAATTGCACCATGAAACCGTTAGAGTTGGCTTTGAAATATATGGATGTTGTGTTCTCTGATAAAGATATGGGAGCATTACGTCCGTTATTATCGGATCGGTTTACATTCAAAGGGACACTCAATGAATATAATAATCCTGAGAGCTATATACAAGCAATGAAGAAAGACCCTGCAATTGGGTTTCAGTATAAAATGCTAAAGTCATTTGAAACGATATCAGCAGCTTGTTTGGTGTATGAGTTTTCTAAGGCTGGAGTAAACACTCCAATGGCACAGATGTTTGAGGTTAGCAATGGTCAAATAGATAGAATTGTCTTGATATTTGATAGTGCTGCATTTTCAGATAAATAACAAAATCTATTTATTATGAGTAAAGAAAAGTACAAACATTTCATTATGGGAGAGAATAAGATTTGCTATCCCAATGAAGAATTTATTTTAAAAATGGATACTCCTCGTGTTTCTATTCGATATAAAGTGGATGAAGAACATTCATCATGCAATTATGATCAATTTGTAAATTCACGTTCCGAAATTCAATGGATGGATGTGAAACCATCTGAAGTTGAACAAGAAAAAAATACTAACTGATATGTATCATTATATGCGTTTAGAGGAAGAAATTCTGGATAATTTTATAGATGGTTTAACGGCTTGATGATTATGGAAAAGTATTCATATCAATCTTACTAACTTCCTTCATAGGTACAATGGAGGTAAATTCGAGGGAATCTATCTCATTCGGATGATAGTAAAAAAGATAATTTTCGATATTACCTATATAATAATTGTTTTTATCACCTAATAGAACTTCACCCGATTTAAGGTGGATATTCGTATTTTTAAATTGCCTTTGCACCATCACAAGCTCCATTTCATAAAATGCACTATAAACGTAAACCAATTGGGTTAATAGGAGTGTTGAGATTAACAATTTTTGCACCTTTGTTAGGGGATTAAAATTAAATAATACAGCAAATTTATTTATTGCCTTAGGCATAAAAATAGCTACAAATACAATTATAGAACAAACAATTACTGACGTTCCAATAAAGAAAACTTCGTTCAATTTTTTTAATACATCAATTAACAAGATAAAAAGACAAAGTACAATAAGTCCTAAAGGGATAGAAATAATTAAATTCTTCTTAAAAATAGAAAAGAATGACATTTGATCTGTCGTTTTTTTATTTAAAAAGGCCAGCGTAGTAAAGCATAACAAAATTAACGTCCATCCAGAAACTAATCCTTCTAAAGCAGCACCTATCATATCTTGAAAAGAAAGATAGAAGACTATGTTTGGCACGAAGTAGGAATAATACCCAATAAGTTTTATCAAGCCATAGAACGAAAAAAGTAAGCTCAAGAGCGAAAAAGAAACTGATATTTTTTGAAGGTTCACAGGTATTATATAAGGATAAAATTACTAATAAAAGTTGAAATTTTTATTACAAGTATTTCTTTAAAATAGCTTCTTTTTCTCAATTTTTCAATGTTTCTTGGTCTATTTTCAGTGGGTAATTGTGAGTGCCTTTGTTGTTCGAATTGTCAGTCAAATCAATAGTAAATCCTATTAAACTTGCTTCAAATTTAGCATTCCATTTAAGGGACTCGTTAAGTTTTAAGTTAAATTCTGAAAAGAGTTCTTTAATTGATATTAGTTTAAAATTTCATCTTTTGAATCCTCACCGCATTCAGTATCGCTAACAATGCCACCCCAACATCAGCAAATACTGCTTCCCACATCGTTGCTAATCCTCCAGCTCCTAGAATTAAAACGATTACTTTTATTCCTAAAGCTAACCCTATGTTTTGCCAAACAATACGTTTGGTTGCTTTACCAATTTTTATGGCTGTTGCAATTTTTGAAGGATGATCAGTTTGAATAACTACATCAGCCGTTTCTATGGCAGTATCACTACCTAATCCGCCCATTGCCATTCCCACATCAGACATTGCTATTACAGGAGCATCATTAATACCATCACCAATAAAAGCTATTTTTCCACCTGCTGCTTTTAATTTACTTACTTCATCTACTTTATCTTCTGGTAACAAGCCTCCTAAAGCTTTATCTAACCCTAACTGTGCTGCAATTTTATCAACTACAGCTTGCTTATCACCAGACAGCATAATTACTTCTTTTATATTAAGATGATGTAATGCCGTTATGGCTTCTACTGCATCTTCTTTTATGGTATCTGCAATGGTTATGTAACCAGAAAACTTTCCAGCTATGGCTATTAGAACAATCGTGTCTGTTATTGCTGAAATTTTTTCATCATAAGCAACATTAAACTTTTTAAGTAATCTACTATTCCCTGCTAAAATAGTTTGATTGTTTAGCTCGCCTTTTAAGCCATGACCAGAAATTTCTTCTATATTTTCTATTTCAATCTTTTTAAAATCTGCTTCGGCATACTTTACAATTGCTTTAGCGATTGGATGTGTTGAGTATGCTTCTATTGCCGCAGCAATATGGAGCAATTCTTTTTCCGATAAACTTTCTGAAACAATTTTTTGAACTTCAAAAACTCCTTTGGTTAATGTTCCAGTTTTATCCATTACCACCGTATCTATTTCAGTCATTTTATCTAAATAATCAGATCCTTTAAACAAAATTCCATTGCGAGATGCTGCTCCAATACCTCCAAAATAACCAAGTGGAATCGAAATGACCAACGCACAAGGACAAGAAATAACCAAAAACACTAAGGCTCTGTACAGCCAATCATTAAATACATAATTATCGACAATAAAGTAGGGTAAGAATGTTAAAGCAACAGCTAAAAATGTAACAATGGGCGTATAAATTTTGGCAAATTTTGAGATAAAGAGTTGTGTTTTTGCTTTTCTACTACTGGCTTCTTGAACCATTTTAAGAATTTTAGATAACTTGGTATCGGCATAAAGTGCTGTTATTTTAATTTCTATTACAGTATTCAGATTAACCATTCCAGCTAAAACGGTATCTCCTTTTTTCTTGTCATCGGGCACTGATTCTCCTGTTAGAGCTGCGGTATTTAAAGATGCGTGTTCACTGATTAATGATCCGTCTAATGCCACCTTTTCGCCAGATTTTACTTGGATTACTTGTCCGAGTTCTACCTCTTTTGGATGTTTAATTACTAATGTTCCGTTTTCTAATACGCTTACTTCTTCTATTTGTAATTTAAGTAACGATTCGATAGAGCGTTTTGCTTTATTTACGGCTGCATCTTGAAATAACTCCCCAACTGAATAAAATAACATTACCGCCACCCCTTCAGCATATTCACCAATTGCAAATGCTCCAATTGTAGCTATACTCATCAGAAAAAACTCATTAAAAAAATCAAATTTTATAATTTTTGTAATTGCTTTCCATACTACTGGTCCACCTACAATTAAATAGGCTATTCCAAATAGAAATAATTGAAAATACGTGTTAAAAAAAACTACTTCAAGTTGGTTAAAAGTTATTCCAACGGCTAATAATATAAAACTTATTATCGAAGATAGATAGGCTTTATATTTTCCAAAAACACTTTCTTTTTTAGGTTTTGGCTCATCTGTTAAGCAAACATCTTTTGAACAGGCTTCACTCATAATTAGTTAGTTTTTAATTTATATGTTATTATTTGAATTATGCACTTATTTATTCTACACTTATACTTGTTCGTTCTTGAGAATTTGAATGAACAAAGCAATTAAAAGAATATGTTCCAACGGTATTAAATGTATAGGAGTAGCTATCATCCACTTTAATATTTCCACTATTAAATAAGTTACCACTTACTGTATGTGTTCCTCCTCCACCAACATTGTTAAATAAAACTGTTGTGCCAACTGGAACTGTTAACTGAAACGGATGAAAGGTTTTATATTCTAGTCGAATTTCATATTTTCCTTGATCGCTATCATCATGCTTTGAGCATGAAATTAACCCATAAAGAATAACTCCTAGAAATATTAGTGTTCTATTTTTCATAAATTATAAAAAAAATAGAACAGCAAGTTATAATCTGCTGTTCTAAAAAGTACTTAATGTTCTCCTACTTCAGCTAAGTCCATACCACATTTAGGGCATTCTCCTGCTGTCTCATACATTTTATCTTCCTCACATTTCATCGGACATTAATGAGCATGCTCCTCAGAATTAGTGTTCATATTCTCATGATGTTCCTGATCTCCATCAGCATGTTCGTGTTCTCCTTCATTCATTTCCATCGCCTCATGGTCATGCTCTTCATCTTCTGCGTGCTCATGATTTTCTTCATTTCCGCAACCAATAAATGTTGCACTTCCTAATGTAAATAGCATTGCTGTTCCAATTGTTAAGATCTGTTTTTTCATTTTATCTGATTTTTAGTTTATAATTATTTTTATTGATCTGCTGATTTATTTAATACAATTTGCACGATTTCAATTTGAATATCTTCTTTCAAATTCAGTTCTTTGACTTTTAACCCTAAGTCTTTTAATTTTAAATTAAATTTAAGGGTGAGTAAACACGAAAATGTTCCTCTACTAGAAATATGCTCTAACCGCCCTGTTCCTATTATTTCATTTTGATTTGTTGACAAGATTCCTTTTACTTCAAATTCTAACGGAGGATGACCATTGGTGTTAATGTATTCTACATCTAATTTTCCATTAAACTCAATAATATCATACTTCATTAAAGCTAATTTTTTGTCTAAAGAATCATTCCCTGTATAAAATGTAGATTTATCCATCTTCATTTGAAACTTAGCATCTTCGTAATTTAATAGCACCAATAATTCTTTAGTGGTAATTTTTAAAATGGTATCGGCTGAAATAGTTGTTATTAGCATACTCCCATTTTGTGTACGATACACATCTTGAGCTTTTCCTTGGGTTAGTACAATCAAACTAAAAAGGAGTAAACAAATTTTACTAATAGTTTTCATCATTATTCATTTTAAGTGTCATTCGAAGAAAATGTGATTAATCAATAACCTATCAACTTTATTAACCTTTTTGGAATCACATTTCCTTCTATGACTATTTACTAATGTTGATGCCCTTTATGGGCATCTTGTTTTTTCTTTTCTTTATCATTATTTCCATAACCATTAATTGCAAATACGCTAGAAATTGTTTTCCCCTTTATATTGAATTTTACTATAACTTGAAATGAATCTAGCTTATTGAGTTGAGCAGCAAAAAAATCATCGCCTTTAGCTTGTAAGGTTTGGGTAGTCGTTTTCCCCTCGCTATCTTTAAAAGTTAGTGTCCCAGTAATCCCTTCATTTAAAACAGTCTTGAAATTTCCTTTAAACAAGTAAAACCTTAGCTGATCTTTTTTAAGAAATAATTCAGCAACCATTTCAATTTTATATTTACCTACTTCTTTAATTATTCCTCCATGGGGTGGTTGTTCAATATGCGTTGCATGAGCTGATCCATGGCTGCCATGGTCATGTTGAGAATAGGCATTAATTGAATAAAGTATTACGGTGAGCAATACAATATTTCTATTTAATTGTTTCATAAATTAATTATTTTTTAGTTAATGTAACAGAACCTTTAATCCTTATTCATAAGGATTAAAGATGCATCTTAAAATTTCATTTTTTGAATTCTCATTGCATTTAATATCGCTAACAATGCCACTCCCACATCTGCAAAAACGGCTTCCCACATAGTAGCCATTTCTAACATTAATGTTCCATCTAGTGGTACTTTCTCTCTAGGCTTAACATGAATAACCCGTCCTACTTCAACTTCCTTTGGATGTTTTATATGTGTTTTAGCCCTTTCAAAAACTGCAACCTCCTCAGCTTGTAGACTAAGAAGTGATTCTATGGATCGCTTCGCTTTATTTAGGGCAGCTTCCTGAAACAATTCACCTACAGCATAAAATAACATTACAGCTACACCTTCGGCATACTTACCAACTATAAAGTAAGCAATGCCATAAACCAATATTTGCAATTCCTGTTTAAACAGTTCAGGATTAACCTGATTTAATATTAAGCCTGTGATTAACAATATAAAACTGAAAACTGCTGGAAAATATTCTCGATAATTATCTAACCAAGAGGTCTTTTCCTGTTCGTTATTCAATACTTCATTACAGCAACTCTTATTCATAATTTATCTTATATGATAGGTTAGTCGAAGGCCCATTCCTAAAGGCTGAATATCTACTCTATTGGTAGCTAAAGATTTATTTCTATGCCAAACGGGTATAAAATAACCCAACAGTCCACCCACAGCATAACCCACTACAATGTCCGACAAAAAATGTTTCCCTGCATCAAATCGTAAATATCCCATGACAGCGGGGAGACTGGCAGCAGCAGTCCAGCTTATTATCTTCACAGTTCTACTGTCGGTAAAATCAGTTAATATCTGGGCTGAAAAAAAAGATAATGCTGCTGCATTGGCAACATGACCTGAATAAAAAGAAAGCTTTGCATTCCTGGTTGTTTTAACATCAAAATTTACTTCTGAATTGTACGCAAAAGGTCTAGGTCTGCTGATGATGTTTTTTGCCAACATATTAAGCCCAGTATTTATTAATAATAATTCAGATGTCATAATACCAATAGCGGCATACTCTTTTCTAATTTCGCGATTAAGCAACAAAGTTGCGGGGAGCAGTAATGATCCTACTTGCAGAACATCACTAATGTCCTTACTCGATGTAGAATAGCGATGAGCTGCTGGGTGATCAAATGTTGGTAAGTTTTGATGATCAAGTGACATTATTTTATTAGTAGTGAGCGGTTCATTTTGCAATGTGAGATAAGTTCCTGTCAAAAATAGACCTGCACCTGTTCCAAGAGTTGTCCAAGTTTTATTATTATTTACTTCGTAACGATTCTGTTGGCTTTGTCCTTTTACATTTTGAAATGTGGACATCATTAAAATGATTAAGACCAAGTGTATAATAATTAGTGGAATTTTGTTTTGATTAAATAAGTTTTCTGAATGATACTTTTTATTCTTTAGAAAAGCAACAGCAGACATTAAGCTTAATATCAAGGTTGTTTTATTTTTATAATTTCTCATAACTTACTCTTTTAATTATTGCTTGCTTTGCAATACGAACACCACCCTCCATTCCTAATACTTTCAGGAGTTCTCAAAAACTGATGACCATTACTACATTGCCACAATAAGTTGGTTTTAACGTTAATGTATTCGGTTGATAAGCATTTTCCAGATTTTTCTGATGCAAGTCGTTGCATTTTCTCTAAGCCTAAAGGCTGATTTCTTGCACAAATGGGACACCAACTGTTTCTATTCTTTACACTCAATGGAGTAGCGATCCATCGGTGACCCTTTCTACACTCCCATGATAGTTTTGTTTCGCAGTTGACATAAACTTTAGACCAACATATACCGCCTCTGAATTTAGCCAATAATTGCATTTCTTGTATGGTTCCTTTTATAGTTGTTCCCATCTAAATTTTAATCAATGTTATTTGCTTTTCTAATCCAAGCATAGTATATCAGCAGCAAAGAGATAACTGCAGGAACAATCATTAAAATTGTATTTGAAGTTTCAGTAATGGTTGTACCACAAAAGGAAAGTGGTAGTTCATCACAGAAAAAAAGAGAGGTATGGTCTATGGCTAGAAAAGCCATAAAGCCTGCTAAAAATTTTGATAGTTCTTTCATAGTTTCACCAGTTTAGTTTTTCTACTTCTGTTTTAATGTATTCAAGCTCACTCATTGCATGTTGGTCATCTTTTTTTACAATCTTTAGAAAAGTTTTGGCATACCATTCCAACAATCTTCCCTTAAATCCTTTTGGGAAAATTGCCCAAACATGAGCTTCTAACTCATAACCATCATCTTTAGGATTAAGTAACCAATTAACTCCTTCTTGTACTGGGACAGCCATCCCCATATATTTATAAACTGCTTCCGCCTCCCAAGTAACTTGTTTATATTTTTCAAACTTGCTAATACAGCCAACTGCTGTACACGGAATTCCGCCAACCTTTTCTTTTATTGTTATTTTGGAACCCAGTTGTAATTGCTTATCACCAGATAATAATTCCAAATAAATATGTTCTGGATTGGAACGTAACCACCAATTTTCAATATCTAACATATAAGCCCATATTTTTTCTATGGGAGCTTCAATTAGTATGGATGGGTTAACCTCAAACATATTAAGCTATTTTCGCTTTAATGTATTTCATGGCATCACCAATCGTAATGAGTTGTTCTATATCGTCATCAGGAATAGTTATATTAAATTCTTTCTCCAATGCCATAGTAAACTCTACCAAATCGAGTGAATCTGCTCCTAAGTCATTGATGAAATGTGTCTCTGGTTTAATGTCCTCTTGATTGATACATAATGTATTCATCAGGAGAGTATCAAATTTTTGTTTAAAATTTTCCATTATGCTTTCATTTTTATAGTTTGATCCAGCGCTTCATGCCCATCATTGTTTGATCTTGCACAACACCCATGTAATAAATACCAGAAGGTAACCCTTCAGTGTTTATTTCAATTTTTGATGACGAATCAGTTGAAACCATTTGTAATAATTCCCCCTTCATATTGAAGACACTTATTGTTATGTTCTTGAAAAAGATTGTGCCCAAATCTACTGTTATCCCGTTGGTGGTCGGATTTGGATAAAGTTTGATATTACCATTTGTAATTAGAGATTCATCAATACTCACGGTGGTCATGCTGTCAAGGGCACAATCACCCAAGGTAGCATAAGCCAGTTTAGCACATTTTTCATAAAAGGGAAGATTGAACTGACCCAAAGAATCTGCTGGTGAATGCCAAAATGGATTAAAATCACCGTCATATTCTTCATTAATTCCAATTGCAGTAAATCCGCTGTTCCAAAAAGCTGCATGGTCAGTAGCTCCTGTTCCCGGATTTACTACATGCAGTCCTAAGTTGATATTGTAAACGGTATCGGCAGCCATTGCTTTATCAGCTAACTGAAGTGATGAAGCGACAGGGCGTACATGCAGGTCGGCAATACTGTCATTATTACCATCCCACCCAAGCATATCCATATTGATGTAGCCCAGTATGGTGTCGTTATTAGAAGCTGCTAGTGAAGCATAAGCGTTACTTCCTATTAACCCTTGTTCTTCTTCATCCCATAAGGCAAAAATGATGGTAAAAGGAAATGTATACCCTGAAAACACTCTTGAAGCCTCTATAACGGCTGCTGATCCACTGGCATTATCATCTGCACCGGGAGCAACTGTAGAACCGATATTGTCGTAATGTGCTCCTAAAATAAATTTTTTGTTCGGATATGTGGTTCCTATTTTGATCCCCAGTAAATTTTTTCCAGTTGCACTAAATTGTAAAGAATCAACCTGTAATCCATAACCTGCGAATTTTTGCTTTACAAACTGAAATGCCTTTTCATTGCCTGGTTGGTCTTTATGGCGTGAAAATATAGTATCGGGTAAACCATTGATAATAACCTGTTCTTCACCTGTTAGCTGCTTCACAAAAAAGGTTAAAGAATCCATGTTAACATCATTCAGAATGTTTAGAACAATTGGATTTTGTGCTTTTCCAACTAAAGTCATTAGTATGGAAAAAAACAAGAGTATGATTTTTTTATTTTCCATTAATCCGTGTTTTTATTTTTAATAAAATTTAAACTCGCATCTTCTCCATTTTTTACCTTGATGGCTTTTTCTATAGGAGTTACATACACAATACCATCTCCATCTTCATGGGTTCTACCATATTTAGTAATGATGCCTATTATCTCATCTACATTATCATTTGCACATACTAATTCTAACTTGGCAATTTGACTATCAGTAACATGAAAAAGGAGTGATGGTGATGCATCATTGTCTTTAAAACTACCCGTTCCTTCACACAAACTAAAAGAGACATTAAGGTATCCTGATTTTTTAAGTTCTGGTACAATTTCTTGCACTTTTCGGCTTCTTATAAATGCTTTTATTTCTTTCATAATTTTTTTTATAACTTGATTAGGAATTAATGACTGTGTTCGGTTTCTCCTTTACCCATTTCTGCCAATAAATAATATGCTCCATTCCCTGCAATTTCTGCACCTTTAGGTAAAGGTTTTAGCAATTTTATTTCAATGTATCCGCTACTGGTAATGCCAGTAATTACTTCTACCATTTCAAATTCCCATTTACCTTCTTCATGTTCTGCATGTCCATGTTCATCTTTTTTGCCTGTTGATTTTTCTTCTGCATGCTCATCATGGTCGTGTTCTTTGGTAGCAGTTTTTTCTTTTTCATGGCCATGATCGTGTGCTTTACCTCCCTTTTTAACAAAAATGTAAGTTTTTCCTTCTTCGGTAACAATTGCTTGTTCAGGAAGTACTGCTGTCATTATGTTTTCGGCAACTATTCTGCCTTTAATATACATTCCTGATATTAGCTTCACTTCTTTTGTAGTGATATTGGCATGAACGTGAATTGCTTTTGGGTCGTTTTCAAAAGCTGGGCTTATCGCATATATTTCGCCCTCCAATTCTTGTCCCATAAGGCTTGATGTACTGAAATGAATTTTTTGCCCTACTTTAATTTTACTGATGTCTTTTTCATACACCATCAAATCAGCATGAATTTTATCATTATCTACTATCTCAAATACTTTCGTTAAAGGTTCTACAAATGCTCCAATATTTGTTTCGACAAGACTAACTATCCCGCTTAACGGGGCAGTAATAGATACTGTTGGGAACACTTTCCCTTTAGCAACCGCAGATTCATTAAGCCCTAACATTCGTAGTTTAATTTTTAATCCCTGCACAGTAGACTTACTATTGTTGTATTCGGCAGTAATTTTCTGAAAATCCTTACCAGAGCCTACTTTTTCTTCATATAATTTTTTTTGTCTTTCATATTCTTTTTCAAGGTATGTCAGATTATTAACTGTATTGATGTAATCTTGTTGTAATTGAATAAAATCAGGATGTTCTAAGGTTGCTAACACTTGTCCTTTGGTCACTTTATCTCCTTCAAAAACTCTTAACTCTTTAATTATTCCACCCAATACAGGGCTAATATCTGCTTTATCTTGTGGAGCTAATTCTAATTTTCCTGATGCTTGAATGCCTGTGGTCAGATTACGATTTTCAATGCGTACTATTTTTAATCCTATCGCATCCATTTGTTGTTCTGTTAAAGAGACCACACCTTCTTCTCCATGCCCTTCTTCTTCATGTTCTCCATGCCCTTCTTTTTCTCCGGTCGAAGAAGAACCACAGGCAGACATTAATACTGCTATTGTACCTATTCCGATGATTAATTTTATGCTCGTTTTCATAATTTATGTTTTTATACTAATTTGAATTTTTTGTTAATTGACTACTTACCAGCTAAATATTCTATAGCTATAATTGACTGATTGTATTGATTAAGGATATTTAAGTAATTGTTTTTGATTTCAAGTCCATTGTTTAATCCTTGAATGTACTCCACATAATCAATTGCACCACCTTCAAAACTTTTGGTAGCGTTCGATAAGATTAACTCTGCTTGCGGTAAAGCATTAGTTTCGTATGTTTCAATGGAATATTTATACTTCAAGTAATCTTGAACTACTCGTTCGTATTCTCCCAACAAAGCAGTTTGATAATAACTGGCTTCTGTTTCTGCTCTTTGCTGGTTGAGTTTTGCTGCTTTTATTCGAGCTAAATCAGCCCCAGCAAAAATTGGAATTGAAATAGTGGCTTGCACACCAGTAAATCGTTGGCTACTCCCAAAAAATTGATCACTACCATTTACATTATAGGTTCCTATTAAGGATTGATTAAAATAACCAATGGAAAAATCAGGTAAAAATTGTGCTTTATTCACCGATTTTTCTTTTTCCCTAACCGTAATCAAATTGGTTAGTAAGCCTAAGTTCGGGTTGTTTGCAACAATGGCTGTATCCAATGTCAATTTTAATTCTTTTTTAGGATTAAAACTGGCAATTATGTCAACTGGAGTAGGACTATTTAAAAGTGTTTGAAGTCTTTTTTGATAGCTTTTTATATCGGATTCATTCTGAACTATTACCGCTTTTATAGCCGTAACTTTAGATTCAGCCGTAACTTTCTCCAATAAAGTTCCTGCTTCTGTTTGATACCTTAATTGAGTAGCTTTTAAGAACTTTACATACATACTGTCTTGATAGATAAGCAACTTGTTTTTATCCATTAAATAAGCCAGTTGATACCAAGTCAGTTTTATTTCTTTAACCAACTCATTTTCAGTAATTGCTTTTTCAAATTCCCCAGCTTTTATATTTGCTTTTGCCAAACCGCTTTTGCTTGTATAAACGGTAGGAAATTGAAAATTTTGGTCTATTGAAAAAGCAAAATCATTTTCAAAACTGTTGTAGTTTCCATACTGCATACCAACATCGGTTTTACCCAAATCAAATGATGTCCTTTTCATTGATTTTAACCGTTCAATTTCTATGCTGGCAGATTTTACATTCCCATTATTACTCAATCCATAAGTAATGGCTTCTTCTAATGTAAGTTGATTTGCATTATTGGTTTGAGCTTGGCTTGTTTGTCCGAACAATAAAAATGCACCAATTAATGGTACAATTAAAAAAGAAGCCATACTCACTCCTCCTAAATTAAGCCCTGTATCGCTCCCTTTATTCAACAGCTTTTTTTCAGCTCTTGATTCTATAATGTCATACAAAATTGGAATAACAATAAGCGTAAGTAATGATGCTGTTAACATTCCTCCAATTACAACAGTTGCTAATGGTCGTTGTACTTCCGCTCCTGATGAAGTTGAAATAGCCATTGGTAAAAAGCCCAAAATATCTGTTGATGCGGTAAGGAAAATAGGACGAATTCTTTCTTTTGTTCCTTTTATTATTCGCTCTTTTAATCCCATACCTTCCTTTTTAAGATCGTTCATACTGGTAATGAGGACGAGACCGTTTAAGACCGCAACTCCAAACAGCACAATAAATCCAACTCCAGCAGAGATACTAAAAGGCATATCTCTTAACCACAATGAAAATATTCCACCAATAGCGGAAAGTGGTATTGCCATATAAATCATTATTGTTTGGCTAAATGATTGTAAAGCAAAATAAAGTAGGACAAAAATTAAAGCGAGAGCAATAGGGACAACAATCGTTAACCTTGCTTTTGCTCGTTGTAAGTTCTCAAAAGAACCACCATATTTTAAATAATAACCAGGGGGTAAATCCAGTTCAGCATCCAATTTTTCCTGAATTTCATTTACCACTGATTCTACATCTCGACCCCTTACATTAATTCCTACGTAGGTTCTACGATTAGTTCCTTCACGAGAAATTTGCATCGGCCCAGCTTGGTAGCTCACATTGGCTACTTCTTTTATGGGTATTTGTTCTCCACTAGGTAAAGAAACATAGATGTTTTTCAGGTCTTCTATACTTGTTTTATGCTCATCTTTAAGCCGAACAACAAGGTCAAATCGCTTTTCTCCTTCAAAAATAACTCCAGCAGTTTCGCCACTAAAAGCAGTTCTAACAATGGTATTTAATTCCTGAACATTTAAACCATATTGAGCCAGCTTTTCTCGTTCGTATTGAACCGTCATTTGAGGAAGCCCTTTGGTTGCTTCTGCTTTAATGTCTGCCACTCCTTCAACTGTACCAATTATTTTTGCCATTTTTTGAGCGTACATTGCTAATAGATCCAAATCATCGCCAAATAATTTAATAGCAACATCTTGCCTAACTCCCGTCATTAATTCATTAAACCGAAGTTCGAGCGGTTGAGAAAACTCATAATTTACTCCTGGAATAAACGTTAATTTGTCTTTGATTTTATCTATTAATTCTTCTTTGCTTGTAGCAGAAACCCATTCACTTTCTGGTTTCAGCATAATAAACATATCTGCAATATCCATTGGCATTGGATCGGTAGGTAATTCTGCAACCCCAATTCTTGAAACCATTTCGGTTACTTCAGGAAAATTATCTAAAATGGTTTTTTCAATTAAAGAAGATACTTTTTCGGTTTCTTCTAATGAACTACCTGGTTTTAATAAGGCTTGCATTGCTATATCTCCTTCATCTAATTTTGGCACAAATTCACCTCCCATTGTTGAAAAAGTATAAACTGCTGCTGCTAAAAGAATGACCGCTACAGAAAGTATTATCTTTTTGCTTTTTAAAGCTCTTTGTAAGATAGGTTCGTATTTACTCGCCATCCAATGAATGAATTTGTCACCCCACATTTCTTTCTGAGAAGGCTTCTTACTCATAAACAAAGCGGAAATCATTGGCACATAGGTTAAACACAATACCATTGCCCCAATTACAGCAAAACTAAATGTCATTGCCATTGGTGTAAACATTTTCCCTTCTACCCCTTGTAAGGTTAATATTGGAATGAAAACGATTAGAATAATGAGCTGCCCAAAAAATGCAGCGTTCATCATTTTACTGGAAGAATTATTTGAAATTTCATCCAAATCTTGCTGAGATAATTTTCCGCTAGTAATTTTCTTAACTCGCTGGTGGTTATAAAAAACGACACTCTCCACAATGATAACCGCACCATCTACTATAATCCCAAAATCAATAGCTCCTAAACTCATTAAGTTTGACCATACACCAAAAACATTCATCATAATGTAGGCAAAAAGAAGAGAAAGGGGAATGGTAGAAGCAACTATTAACCCACCTCTAAAGTTTCCAAGAAACAATACCAATACAAAAATTACAATTAATCCTCCTTCTAATAAGTTGGAAGAAACAGTACTCGTAGTTTTTGCAATTAATGTTGCTCGGTCAATAAATGGTTTAATGGTAATTCCTTCAGGCAAAGATTTTTCTATCTCGATCACTCTGTCTTTTACTCTAGCAATAACATCATTAGAATTTTCACCTTTCAACATTAATATCATTCCACCAACAGCATCACCTTCACCATTCTTGGTAAACGAACCAAAACGTACAGCGTTTCCAAAACGAACAGTAGCAACATCTTTAATAAGAACAGGGACATCATTTTCCGTTTTTACTACAATATTATTGAGGTCTTTAATGGATCGAGCAAGCCCTTCTCCTCTAATAAAATTGGCTTTGTGGTTTTTGACGATATATGCTCCTCCTGTGTTTTCGTTGTTCATTTCAAGAGCGGTAAAAATATCAGCAATCGTAATCCCCATACTTTTCAATCTGTCAGGATCAACAGCTACTTCGTATTGCTTCACTCTTCCTCCAAAACTATTTACTTCTACCACTCCTGGGAGCATTGCCATTTGTCTTTTTACAATCCAATCCTGATAGGTTCTTAAATCAGTATCGGTGTATTTATCTTTAAATTCGGGAGTAACTTCTAAGGTATATTGATAAATTTCTCCAAGACCTGTTGTTATTGGTCCCATAAAAGGTTCTCCAAATTTTTGAGGGATTTGGTCTTTTACAGCAGCCAATTTTTCAGAAACCAATTGCCTTGGTAGGTAAGTTTCCATGTCATCTTCAAAAACAATGGTTACAACCGAAAGACCAAAACGGGAAATAGAACGAATTTCTATTACTCCTGGAAGATTTGCCATTGCCAATTCTACGGGATAGGTTACAAACTTTTCAATGTCCTCTGTTCCTAAATTGGGGGATGTAGTAATTACTTGAACCTGATTGTTGGTGATGTCAGGAACGGCATCTACTGGTACTTCTTTCATGGAAAAGATGCCGACACCAATCCAAGCTATCATCATTATTCCAATAATGAGTTTGTTTTTTATTGAGAATAAAATTATTTTATTAATCATAACCAAATATTTTCTTGTTAATAGAATACAACAATCCTTCTTCGGAGAATCCGAAAAGGAAAATAACTGATTGTTATCCCGATAATTATCGGAAACAATCGTTTAACAAGAAAAAACTGGAGGCCCTCTAAAAGGGCTATCATTTATAAGTGGTGATGAGTAAGTTCTTCCTATATTCTTGATGTATTTGGAAATAGGATTACTTTGTACTTCTATATTTAGAACAGCATATAAAACAATTACTGTTTGCAGTTTACTTATATCCTTTAAAGAAAAATCATTGGAATTGATGGTAAAACAATGTTCAATAGAACAGGTTGATTCAGGGTCACCTGTTTCCTGTACTAAACAAATAATAAAATCATAAACTCCCTCATCAAAATGGTTACTATGAGAAATATGATCATGCTCTGTGTTATCTTCTTCTCCCTCTATGTGTTGGTGATGTTCATGAGTAGAATGTGTATGGTTTTCTTCAGCAGAATCATTGCAGTGAGGCACCAAATTGTGTGCAAACCCAAATGAATAGGTGAGCAACAACATAATTGATATGATAGATTTATAAAAATTCACTACAGCAAATATAACGAAAGATTTTGTGCAATAGTATTCCAAAGTTATTTTGTTTTACTTTTTCAGTTTTCAGCGATTTTTTTCAAAATAATGTCATTAAATTTCTGTGATTCAAGAATATAAGGAAAGTGATGTCCCCTTTTGAATTGATAATGAAAAGCCTTTGAATATCTATTTAGAAGTTTATTTTGAGCATTTTCAGGAATATATGGATCATCTTTACAATCAATTATTACAATATCGCTTTCGTTTAGTTTTAAAATAGGAACCTCCTTATTATAGTGAAAAGTAAGTGCTCTTTCAGCTAATTCTTTTGATGAAAGTCCTGTTATAATATTTTGATATAAATAAGCATTTAGGTTTTGATAAAATTCGTCACTTTTTCTCATCTCTTTTAAAAATTTCTTTTTTAAAAAAGAATAAGGAATTATAGGTAGAATATATCTACTCAAAAATAAAGACGGATTATTTATATGCTCTCCGTTAATAATAGAATTACAAATAAAAAGTTTATTAGTTTTTTCAGGGTAATAGTAAGCGAACCATTGAGCAAGGTATCCACCTATTGATGTTCCTAATAAGTTAAATTTATTTATAGAGAGTTGCTCCATTAGTTGCGACAGCTCATCACAAATTAATTTGGCATTATGGGACAATGGAAGCTTAACTGAAATTAATCTGAATGTTGATTTTAATTGATTAAATTGATTCCAAAACACATAAGGATTTCCTCTAGTACCGTGTAACATTAATAAAACCGGTTTATCTTTTGTTTCAGTATCAATATAACTCCATTCTTTATGGCTATTAATGAATACCTTTTTTAAAGGATATTCTTTTAAGAAATTACTAGATTCTTGAATAAAATTGTTTGTCACTTCTATTTATTTTCATTGAGCAAAAGGGAGATGTCCTGTATCAACTGGGTAACCGCTTTTTCATCAGTACCATCATAATAACCTCTAATTCTTTTCTCTTTATCAATTAAGATAAATGCCCCACTGTGAACCGCCCCTCCAGGTGCTGATTCGTCTTCAACAGCACTTACCATATAATGGTTTTGAGCAATATTATATATTGTTTCACGGTCGCCAGTTACAAAATGCCACTGATTACTATTTATTCCTAAACTATTGGCATAACTTTTTAAAACGGCAACTGTATCATGTTGTGGGTCAATGGTATGAGATAAAAAGGCAATTCGCTCATTTTCTTTGTATTTCTCATAAACTCGAAACATTTGATTTTTCATAATAGGGCAAATAGTAGGGCAAGTGGTAAAAAAGAAATCAGCTATATATATCTTATTTTGAAACGTTGCTTGAGATATTTCATTCCTATCTTGATCTATAAATAAAAAGTCAGGAATAGTTTTATATATAGTGTCCAAAATACTTCCATTTGTTTCAGTTGTTTTTGCTCCAAGTATAGGTAATGATTTCTCTTCTTGTTGGCAACTAACAAAAAAAAGCACGATAAAAAAGATGAATATTTTTACAAAATTAATATTCATCAGTGGTGGTTTTTATTAAAAGCTCTTTTGTTGCTTTTTCCATACTAATATTGAACTTTGACCTCACTTCTTTGATTTTTTTCAATTCTCCTTCTAAATATTTTAAAGCCTCTGTTTCGCTTGTTTCTTCTGTTGGATTTTTGAACTTTCTCATCCATTTCATCATCGCCTCGTCAGCTTCATCAAGTTCTTGAATTATTGTATTTAGGTTACTTACATCTGTATTAACTCCTAAACTATCTAATAGCTGGATTTTGTTCTTAGTTTCTCGTTTCAATTTCATTAGGCTACCCATTTCTGGCATAATTTCATCATGAATTGCAAAAACTTCTTTTCTTGCTTTTTCAACTTTATCTTCACTTTGACAGGAAAATAAAATGCTTGACATGAGAATAAATAATAGACTAACTATTGAGAGTATTTTATAGTTCGATTTCTTCATTTTTGAGTAAGTATTTCAATTTTTTATAAAGGTATATTTTAAGTTCTAATTAATTGTTTTTGTAGTATTGTTTTTTGCCCTGCAACAACCTTTTGATGATTTACAAGATTGTATCATTATTATTAAAAACAATAATGTTAGAAATAGATAAACACTCTTTTTTGACAACACATTATTCGTATTTTATCAGATTCAAAAATCCCTCTAATGTTAATACCTTTCCATTTGGGTTACTTTTTTTAGCCATTTTTTCGATACCTAAGTATTTGACTTCAAACATATTGTTTTTATAACATAATCCCCAAGTTTTTATTGTAATTAAATAAAGAGAACATATCAAATTAGTCTTTTCTAACATTATTTTTAGATAACCCTAAAAATAATGTATAGATTTGTGAAAAATTATTGAACTATGAAAAATTCGTGCTTATTTATTATAATGATCATACTTTCATTCTTCTTCATGGGATGTGAAAAGACAATGCCATTTGCCCCAGAAGAGAATGAGTTGTTAGATGGTCCAGTTGAAGGACTGTCAACTGCTGAACAAATTCAATTTCTTAAAGGGGATGAAGCATTTGGAGATGTATTTACTATTGAAGAAGGGTTAGGACCAGTCTTTGTTGCTAACCAATGTGCCAGTTGTCATGCTGGAGATGGAAAAGGTTCTCCCTTTGTAAAGTTTACCCGATTTGGACAGCCTGATACTTTAGGTAATCAATTTCTAAGTTTTGGAGGACCACAGCTTCAACACAAAGCAATTCCTGGCTACCAGCCAGAGCAACTTCCTTTTGGTGCAACATCAACAGATTTAATAGCTCCTGCTGTATCTGGGCTTGGATTTCTTGATGCAGTGAGCGATGCAGACATAATTTCAATGTCTGATGAAAATGATGCAAATGGCGATGGGATAAGCGGAAGACCTCATTGGAACAATATTCCAGGCTATGTTCAATTAAGACCAAATTCCATTTCACAAAATGGCAAATACATTTCTAGGTTTGGGAAAAAGGGGGGAGCTTACGACTTACTTCATCAAACATCAGGAGCATATAATCAAGATATGGGAATTACTTCGCTATTTGAACCCATCGACCCCTTTTCTGGTTTAGAGGTTGACCCTGAAGTTAGTACACAAACTGTTCATGATGTAGTTTTTTATTTAAAAACCTTAAAAGCACCTCTTCGTAGAGATCAAGACGATTCTGATGTGATTGTCGGTGAACAACTCTTTTCTCAAGCTGATTGTGCCAAGTGTCATACACCAACATTGCAAACTTCAAATTCACCCATTGAAGCGTTATCAAATAAAGTATTTCATCCATATACTGATTTATTGTTACATGATATGGGGTCAGGATTAGATGATGGTTATACCGAAGGGTTCGCCTTGACTTCAGAGTGGAAAACACCCGCATTATGGGGATTAGGATTATCCAAAGATGCTCAGGGAGGAACTTATTTTTTATTACATGATGGACGTGCAATGAGCATTGAAGAAGCTATTTTGCTGCATGGTGGTGAAGCAGAGCAATCCAAAACTATGTACACCCAACTCTCGGAAACTGAAAAACAACAGTTAATCAAGTTCTTAGAATCACTATAGTAATATGGAACGTAGAAAGTTTATCAAAACTTGTTGTTATTCAGCTATTGGAATACCAATAGCTGCTACACTCTTGCAATCGTGTGGAGGAATTTATTATGCTATTGCAAATAATAAGAAAGGAAAATTGGTTATTTCAAAATCAGAATTCATCCAACTAAAAAAAGATAAGAAAATCAATCGAAAATTTGTTCTTGTAAAAACAGAAGGACTTGACTTTCCTATTTGCATTTACAATATAGGAGAGAATACTTATTCTTCTTCATTGCTTAAATGTACTCACAGAGGTTGTGAACTAAATGTGGGTGGCGGTATCTATACATGTCCCTGTCACGGGAGTGAATTTTCTATTGCCGGAAAAGTATTAGAAGGACCAGCTGATAAAAACTTAATGACATATAAAACAGAAACAGACAATGAAAATATTTACATCCATATCTCCTAAACAAATCTTAATTGCTTGTTTATTTTATGTTACAGCAGGTAACATAAAAGCACAAATTATGGACTCGGTTATTACCCGTGTTCCTGTCGATACAACAAAATCCTTATTGAATATGGATGCTGTTTACAATCGCCCTTTTCTTACTACCGATAAATTGCCCGTTGCATTAGGGGGCTATCTTGAAGCCAATTCTTTTTATAGTTCTGAAGATGGAGTTTCAGAAGGGTTATCATTTCAAGCAAGAAGGTTAACTGTGTTTATGTCTGCATCTATTAGCAAACGGATTAAATTTTTATCCGAAATAGAATTTGAGGACGGAACAAAAGAAATAGGGATAGAATTTGCAGCAATGGATGTTACGTTTCATCCAGTTTTTAATTTTAGAGGAGGAATCATTATGAATCCTATTGGGGCATTTAATCAAAATCATGATGGTCCAAAATGGGAATTTGTTGAACGTCCAGATGTAGCTGTAAATATGTTACCTGCAACATGGTCTAATGCTGGTTTTGGTTTATTTGGTAAAACGCACAAAAAAAATTGGGTGTTTGGGTATGAAGTTTACCTGACAAATGGGTTTGATAATAGCATAGTTGACAATGAAGATAACAAAACATTTCTGCCAGCAGCTAAAGAAAATAAAGAGCGATTTGAGGAAAGTAACAATGGTAAAGCTCTTGTTACTGGAAAGCTTGCTATTAAAAACCGAAAAATAGGTGAAATAGGGCTTTCGTACATGGGAGGCGTATATAATAAGTTTGAAGAAGATGGTCTCAAGCTTGACGAGAAAAGAAGATTAGACGTATTTGCTATTGATTTTAACACCACTATTAAAAAAACTGCTACTTACATCGTTGGAGAATATGTAGTGGCAACTATTGATGTCCCTGAAACATATACTCAACAATTTGGTAATAAACAGCAAGGATTTTTTGTTGATGTAGTTCAAACCATTTTTAAAAGAAAAATATTAGATTGGGAAAGTGCAAGTTTCAATTTTGCAGCTAGGTTAGATTACGTTGATTGGAACGTAGGAACGTTTAAAGAAACTGGAACAAATATAGGAGAAGATTTATGGGCTATATCACCTGCTATAAGCTTTAGACCAACTTCACAAACTGTTTTCAGATTAAATTACAGGTATCAATGGCAAAAAGATATTTTAAATAATCCACCATCATTGACAGCTGCTTGGTTATTTGGATTCAGCACTTATTTTTGATTGTTAGCAGCATTTGTTTTGTTGAATTGATCGGTATGGTAATATTAGCAAACATTATACGGTTTGACAATTTTTCCTTGTGTGTTTATAGCGAATTGTATATATGCCTGTCTTTTTGTGTTAATTTCCAGAATATATATTAAAAATTCGCTTTTAGTCCAAGATTAAATGCTCTTGGCATTCCGGGACGTAAACCTGCTGGTCTTCTTGCTACCACATATACCTTATCGGTTAGATTGGTGGCATTGGCAAAAAGGGAAACATTTTTATGCAGTTTATAATTTACACTGGCATCTATCACAAAATACGAATCGGTTTTTTCGTTGGAAAGTATTTTTCCTTGTCCTGGAGCAGTACGCATCTCGTCCATATACTTACCACTTATATTTAATCCAAACTTATGGTGTTCCAAACCAAGTATCAATGTGAACTGATGATTTGCCATATATGGAAACTGGTCACCTGCCGATACTTCCCCCCAACCTTCAAAATCGCTATCAAAATTGTTTTGAAACTTGGCATCTGTATAAGTATAAACCACGGTAATTGGCATACTAAAGGCACTTTTACTTTTTGAATAAAATAGGTCGTATGTCAAGTTAAATTCTAATCCTTTTGTTTTTACCGCTCCACCGTTAAACTGTTCGTTTGTTCCACCACCACCAGCAGCTTCCAGATCAGCACCAAGTAGATTCTCATAATTGTTAAAAAACAGTACGGTCTGACCTGAGAGTCCATTTTTTTTATACCTGGTACCCAATTCGTAGTTGATACTTTCTTCTGGTTCAAGTTCATCTTTAGAGCCAGGAGGAGAAAAACCTTTGTGAATCCCCATAAAAGTGCTTATGTAATTATTGAATCGATAATCAAGACCAATACCAGGAATAAAAACATCTACCGTATTACTTCTCTTTGATAGGCTTGAGCCTGTTCTTTCAGTATCTGTTTTCCCAAAATCCTTCCTGTCTTGAATAATGTTTTCATAACGAATGCCAGGAGTTGCAGTAAATTTTCCAACCTTCAATTTATACTGTAAATAGGTTGCTATGGCATTGGCTGTTTCAACTCTATTACTTTCGGTCCCGTGTATTCCAGCTTTAGTAAGTTCCATCACACCATTATCCATTGCATATTCATCCACCCATTGGAAACGGTCGATTTGATCCTGATGCACCCTTATACCTAAATCAATATTGTGTGTAATTTTGTTGGTTTGAAAATTGAAGTTAAATGTTGTTTGAACACCTTGTGAATAATAAGATCTGTTATTTGCTTTTACAAACAGGGCATCATTAAGGGTGCTGCTAGTTCCTGTTAATATGTCGAAGGCATCATCAAATTCTGTTGGATTTTCAAGTAATTCAGCAATTTTGGTTTTGGTTCCAGTGCTGTCTTTCACTTTGTTTAGCTTGTACCAATTTCTGCTGAAGTTGGTACGGTAAGCTACCGTAGTAATATTAAATGATTTTGAGAATTTAGCTTTATGGGTTAAAGAAAATTGTGATTGTGTGGTGTTTATTTGGTCAACTTGCGAACCAGCATATCTACGGATTGGATTGATATCGAAATCTTCTTGAGTCAAGCCAAGATAGGTCTCATTAATCTTTCCGATTGACTGACCAATTTTAAAAGTAAGAGATTGGTAAATTTTTGCATCAGCATTGGTATTAATACGAAATTTCGCAAGATAATCTTGCTTATTAAAACCAGAATCTCTGTCAAAACCTCTACCATCTACTTCATCCAATTTTTTAAATCCATTAGAACCCTGTTGGTATGTTTCCACAACATATGCAAAATTTTTATGCGAGTTCCCTACAACTGCGTGAACGTTTCTTCCTCCAAAGCTACCTCCCAGCAAACTTATTTTTCCTGAAAATTCAGTAGGAATTTGTGTAGATATTAGGTTGATTGCTCCCCCTGTTGTATAAGGGCCATATTTTATCTGGCTGCTACCTTTTATAATTTCCACACCTTGTATTCTTCCCATTGTAGGAAAATAGTAAGCGGCTGGTGCTGCATAAGGAGCAGGAGCCATTAATATACCATCCTCCATTACCGTTATTTTTGTATTCCGTTCAACTCCTGTACCTCTTAATCCGATACTTGGAAAGAGTCCAAATCCATCTTCTTCTTGTACATTTACTCCTGGTACAGCTCGTAAAGTGCGGTTAATATCTGTATAGTTGAATTTTTGAATTTCTTTTGGTGAAATATAATGTACTGAACCTGGAATATCTCGTATGCCAGTACTACCACCAGTTATAGTTACTTCTAGTAGAGTAGATATGGTTTCTGTCATTATAAAATCCTGTTTCGTGACCCCACTTTTTCCAACGTTTATTTCTTTTTTAATAGTAATATAACCGATACTTGAAACTACCAATGTATAGCTTCCTTCTGGCACATTTTTTATTTCATAATTACCGCTTGCATTAGTTGAAGTACCAATATTGGTTTTGTCCAAGTAAACTGAGACATTTGCCAAGGCACTTGTACTATCTGTGTTTTTTATACTCCCTTCAATGCTTGCGTTTTGGGCGAAAGCACCTATATAACTTATTGTCGCAATTACTGTTGTTATAATAATTCTCTTCATTTTAGATGATTGATTTAAGATTAATCCGAGGCAAATATCCTATTTAGAATCATTCTAAACAATACCTTAAAAGAGGTATTTTGCACCTGTCGTAGCTAAGCAAGTAAAACATGTAAATTTGGAAATACAGGAAGACAAAGGATGTCTGGAATTCCTACAAAAAATGGGACAAGATTACAGATTGATTAAGTTGCGGATTATTCGGAAGTTAGAGTTTTGAGTATTTGAATTTTATTCTTTGGCTTAGGTACAAATGTTTTCATAACACTCAACGAAACAGCATAACTGTTCGCTAACTGTTGCTCATTATAGTATTGATATATAGGAATATCTGCCAAAACAAATATACTCAATGTAGGATTGAAATTATAGTTTACTTGAGGACTAAAAAACATTTTTTCAGAACCACTTATAGGTATTTTCACCAAATCATAGGGTTTTACTTGAGCAGGTCGTTCATCTTTTTCTCTAAATTCGTTTCTTAATTGAGCGATAAAATCCCATCTAACAGAAGCACTATATGAAACAAAAAAACTGGTTGCGTATAAATTGCCATATTTATATTGCAGTGGGTTAGTTGTTTTTAACTCAACTCTATTGTAAAAGAAGAAGCGTATTTTCTTTTCTAAGTATTCTTTTGCTATAAAAATAGTGTTAATGTAATCGGTTGCTCCTGTTGATGGTTGGATGTCTAATTCAGCTATTGCTCCATTAAACTCTTTATTATAAGCTCCAACAGGAAATTTTAATCCAAATCCTGTTGTTATTTCCCAGCCTTTCTTTTTTAGTAGATTAATTTTAGGAGTTAGGGTAATGCTGTTTATTCCATTTCCAGATTTTTTTGAAGGAAGCACTCCGTCTATATAAGTTTGACTTTTATTCGAAAAATAACCACTTTCTAATTCTACTGTAAGTCTTTTATTCAGGGCATAAGCAATTAAAATTCCAGTGTAATTAAATTTACCTGTTTCTACAAAATAAGGATCAAAAGGTTTGTCTCCATCCATATATTTCCCTGAATAACTATACCTATGAGTCAAAATTATTTTTAGTGATTTTTCGTTTAAAGTTCCAAGGTTACCTGAACCACCTACTGGGTTGCCAGGGGAGCAACATTGAGAAACTCCATTACTATAAGAAAGCAACAACACAAAAAACAATAAGAGTAGCTTATTTAGTGTCATATTATTGAATAATAACTTTTTCTACAATTCTATTGTTAGGGTTATTTGGGTTATCATCAATTACAAATTGAGCAATGTAAATACCTTTTTTGATTGCAGGTAGATAAATTTTTACTTCTTGAAAACGTGTGCTTTCTTTTTGAACAACAGCTTCTTTTACTTTAATTCCAAATACAGAAAACAACTCAATGCTAATTTCTTCTGCCTTTGGATTTATTGCCCAATCAATATTTATAACCACTTCTTTATTGATGCAAGGGTTAGGAGCAACTTTGATGATTTCATCTTTTTCTTTCTCTGTCCATTTCGCTAAAAATGAAGAGGGTACTCCAGTCCAATAGCTTGTATCTCCGTTAAGAAGATGTACTCTTGTTATCCAATAATACATTTTACCTTCTTGCAAGTTGTACTCCGTTGCAGTAGTATCTGGTACATTTTGTTGACGAGTATCACCAGGACAGCCTACAAAACATAAAGGATTATCACTCACTATATATTCATAAGATGCAGCACTATCCACAGATGCCCATGTGATGATAAATGAATTGGTAACAGGACCCGATATACCATTGGCTCCATTATCGGGTTCGAGGTGAGTTTGAGCAAAAGAAATATCAAAAGCCAATATATAACAAGCAAAAAGAGTAACTATGTATTTAGAATACTGCAATTAATTTAAAGGTTAAGGTTTGTTTTTAACGCTATTTTGAACAATAAATTTTCTTGTTTTGATTATTTTATTCTGATGTATAAGAGAATAAAAATAAATGCCAGATGAAAGATTTTCATTAATGATTATTTTTCCTTCTTTACCTTGAAGGAAATGTTGATTAATTTTCCTGCCAAAAATATCTGAAATAATAAGTGTTCCACCTGCCATTTGTAGTTTATAATTAATGGTTGTACTTTGGTTAAAAGGATTCGGGTAGTTTTGTGATAAATAATTGTTTTGAGATTTGACTTCTTCCACCCCAACAACAAAAGGAACATATTTTACAAAGAGTGTTGTATTAATAAAATCTGTTGAGTCTGCTTCATTTTCAAATCGAACGGTAAAGTCTCCGTTGCCAATAGCCATAACATCCGTCCATAATTTTATTAAAAAAGTATCTGTTTGAAGAGGGGGTATTAAAACTGATGCTGTTGTGTCAATGTATGTTAAACATCCTGTCGATGGACAAAGGTAAATTGACCAACCAAATAAAATATTTTTATTTATAATAGTAGCCTTAATATTTACTGAATCAATAGTTGAAGGATTCGTAATTATAGCATTAAAATAAGCCCAATCCGTCTGGACTTCAACCGTATCAATCGTTCTATCAAAAGATATATTGAAAGCAATTTGGCTAAATCCCAAACTACTGATCCATGTAAAAAATACTGCAATTATTATTTTCTTCATAATTAATATTTAGGTTGCACAACAACTTAATTCTGCAACATCTTTAGTAAAAGTGATGGCTGCTATTTTTATTCCTTCACTCATTGTTAAATAAGGGTGAAAGGTTTCAGCTAATTCTGTTGCGGTAATGCCGTATTTTACGGCTAATGCAGCTTCCATAATTAATTCACCACCTTCGGGAGCAACCACTCTTGCACCAATAATTTTATCATTATCCGTGTTTCTAATCAGTTTCACAAAACCTCGTGTATCTAATGCTGCTGCGGCTCTTGGTATTTCTTCAACTGGTAAGGAAGTTACTTGAAAAGGAATGCCTTGTGCTTCCGCTTCTTTTTCGTCTAAACCAACTCCCGCAATTTGTGGGTCTGTAAAAACGACCCATGGCAATGCAGAATAGTCGGCTTTCTTGTTTTCTCCATTAAAGCCATTTAAAACGGCATTTTTACCTTCAACTGCTGCGGTATAAACAAAAGCAGGGGTATTGGTACAATCTCCCGCAGCATAAATATTAGCCATATTGGTTTCTTGTTGGTTATTTACTTTAATGTATCCTTTTTCAGTGATTTCAATTCCAGCATTTTCAATATTCATTTTTGAAGTGTTAGGAACAGTACCAGTAGCAACAACGATGTGTCCAGGTTCAAAGAATTGAAAAGGTTTTCCTGTTGTGGCATCTTTTCCTGAAATAATAATTTTGCTTTCGTCTCTTGTTATTCTTTCAATACGATAATTAGGATAAACTTTTATTCCTTCAGTTTCAAACTGTTTTTGAATTTCAGCACTTACATCTTCAGTTTGAGTTCTTAACACTCGATCTGTAAACTCTAAAATTCTCACTTTTACTCCTAATCTTGAAAACGCTTGGGCAATTTCTAAACCAATGTATCCAGCACCTAAAATGGTTAAACTTTCAGGCTTTTCTTCTAAATCAAATAAGGAAACATTGGTTAAATATCCAACTTCTTTTAATCCTTCAATATTTGGAATATTCGTAGTAGCTCCTGTTGCAATTAAGAATTTGGTAGCTGTATAAGTTGCACCATTAACTTCTATGGTTTTGTTATCCAAAAAGTTTGCCCATCCTTCAACAATAGTTACATTCTCTACGGATTTAGCCACTTTTAAATATTTCTTTTCTCGCATAGCTAAAACCAACTCCTTTTTATCACGGATAATTTGTCCGTAATCTACTTTAGGGGCAATTGGTGTAATTCCTGCAAACGGAGAGTGTGAGGCTTTATGAATACTTTCTCCTGCCCGAATTAAGTGTTTGGATGGTACACAACCAACATTAACACAAGTTCCACCAATGTCTAATCCTCCATTCACTAACATTACCGATAATCCTAATCCATTGGCGGTTGTCATAGCTGAAAAAGCTGCTGAACCTCCACCAATAATAATTAAATTGTAATCATTATTCCCTTTGTTGTTGGTTACTTCTTTTGGTTCAGAGCTGCCCGAATCAGTAGCACAACAATCGGCTGTTTCTACTCCGTTTTTTACTTTGTAATTTCCAATATTGTTAACAACATCAACAACTGCTGATTTATCTAATTCACCTTTGTCAAAAGTAAATTCTCCTTTTCCTGTTTCGTGATTTACTGAGCAACTTACAACTCCTGTTGTTCCCTTCATATCTTTTTCAATATGAGCAGAGCAACTTGAACAAGTCATTCCTTCAATTTCTAATGAAATTGTTTCTGTATCTTGGGGAGTTTCCCCTTTCTTTCCAAATATGTTTTTTAACATTTTTCTATTTTTAAATTATTTTAACAACACAAGTCATTGAATAAACCTGCGTAAGCTACTTTACCTGTTAATCTGTCTAAGTAATATTTAGGCTTATCTTCAAAGGTAGAGGCACAATGAGGACATCTACAAAAGGGAATCTCCATATCATTATATTTTATCATAACCGTCTGTTCTATTTGTTTTTCAGCTAAACATACTGGACAAACCACTACATCTTCTATTTCTTTAATGTACTTTTCAGCATCTTTTTCAAATAGTATGGCACATCCAGAACAACAGAAAAAATAAGCTTGTTCGTTATGGTTGATTTTAGTAGCTGATTTTTCTGATATTCCTAACCGAACCAATGAACACCCACAAGTAGGACAAATTTTGGTTTTCATATTTTTAGTTTTAAAGTTATTAATGGCCATAACGTGCAGTACATTATTTTTTAGTAGAAGTTGCTGTTTTAGTACTTTTTACTTCTTCCGCTTTGTAGTTTATTTTTACAACGGCAGCAATTAATGCTTCTTTGTTGGTTTTTGAAGCATCAAATTCAACTGTTGCCACATCGCCAGGATATTCTAAATCTACTTTTGAAACGCCTTTTATACTTTTTAATGTTTCCATAACATGACTTGAACAACCTGCACAGGTCATCCCTGTAATTTTTAGTTTTATAGTTTTCACTTCTTCTTTGTTAATTGAAGTAGTTGTCTCTGTGTTAGTTGCATTTGCTTCACAACTTCCACATCCACAAATTTGTGATACTGTAAAGAGCAAACCCATACTGGAAATGAGAATTATATTTTTCATAATTGTTAAATTTAAGGTCTCTTAATTATTAATTTTTTTGTCTGTTACTTTATAACCTGTTTCCTTTTCAACTGCATCTGCCAGCTCGTCAATAGAAACCTTTGTTTTATCAAATTTTACGGATGCTTTTCCTGTTGCGTATGAGGAAGAAGCTTCTAGCACACCTTTACTTCCGGTTAAAGCACTATTAACACTATGCTCGCAGCTCGCACATGTCATACCTTCAATGGATATGCTAGCTTCAACAACATCACTTTCTTTTACAATGATGGTTTTATTCGCACTATTATCAGAAAAAAAGATACCCGAATAATATGGAAAAGTGATTGCGATAGCAGCAAATAATGTTATTCCAATTAAAAACCCTCTGGTTTGATACCATTTAGGTTTTTCAATATCGCAACCACAGTCATCGGCTTTTTTTGGTTTTAGATGATTGTACCAAGCGTAACCGATAGCAACTACGGCTAATCCTATTAAATACGGACGAAATGGTTCCATCCATGATAAACTTCCTGCTGCTCCTCCAACACCTGCTATTGCAGCAATTACTGGTGGAATACAACAAGATGATGCTGCTATAGCTGCAATAATTCCCGTTGCAACAGCTCCTTTTGAATTTTTGTCTTTTGTTTCCATTAGGCTACTTTTTTTATTGATTGATGTTCAAATATTTCAAATATATGTTCCAATATTTCTTGTGATTCAGGATGAATTTGGTAATAAATAGTTTGTCCTTCTTTATTACTTCTTAACAACTGACTGTCTTTTAGTTTTCGTAATTGTTGAGAAATTGCAGAAACAGAAATCCCTAAAATATCGCTCAAATCACACACACATACTTTTTGTTCATTTTTAATGAGTAGTAAAAGTTTTAGGCGAGTTTCATTGCCAACTAAATTCAATATTTTGGCTGTCTTTTCAATTTGTTCAGACAAATTACTTACTTCTTGGATTCCTCTATTAATAAGGTTTACATTGGCACATCCTCTGATACAATTTTCTTCTGTTTTTTCCATTATTCAATTGTTTTAGTAATTGCTTAAATACAAACGTAAGAATAATAATTTTATTATTTAAGCAAACACTTAAATAATATTACAAAAGCACTTTCTTTAAAGGAATAGCTTTTTCTTTCCAAAAAATGATTCAACAAAACTTTTACAGCTCCTTTACATAGAAGATTATCTATAAAGCCTTAGTTCCTAAAGGGCATACTCTTTTTATCATTTCGTTTTATTTTACCATCATTCGACAGGTGTGGCAAGTCGCTACTATTCCCTATAGGAAAGCCACCATACTTTTACCTCCCATTCTTTTAGAAACAAGCTCCTTTAAAGAGAGAGCTATAAAAGTCCAGAAACTATCTCCTATAAGGAGTGGTTTTTTATCAAATAAAACAGGGTGCTTATATGAAGGTCGAAGTAATTTTAAACGATGCGAAACGAGGTGTGGAACTTCTCTTTAGTGAGGAGCTTCCTAAAGGGTTAGCTAATCGTTTAAAGGAGGTCGGTTTCAAGCAAGGCTTTAAAGAACCCTTAAAGTGGTACGCTCCACAACATCCTGCTTTTATTAATTATGCCAAAGAACTAAAAGAAGCACTTCTTAAGGACGAGGCTTTTTTAAGTATTCACATCCAACCCTCATTTGATCCGTCTGAAGAAAACATCGACCACAACAAATTTAGTTATGTAACGATCTCCTTTAACAAAGACAAAAATAAAGAACAAGACAGTTATGTTCTATTCGATTCTTATAAAACAATTGCAACGGCCATATCAAAACGGTTTGGAAAAAATAAATATGGAGTTGCTTTTTTGGATGTTGATGTTTCACCAAGAAATTACAAACGAAAAGCAAGAAAATTACTACAAGAGGGAAAAGTTATTGCCGACAACACACCTAAAGAACCCAAAGATGATGATTTTGAAATCATAGAAAAAAGCCAAGAAGTTTCACCGCTTTATCATGGAACTTGTATTCCATTTAAACGATTTGAAAAACAGTTCATAGGAACAGTTACGGGAGATATACCCTCACAATTTGGCTATCACTTTACTCCCAGTAAAGAGTTATCTGAACAACTATTTGCGAATGAACCCTATAAGGATAGCTATGAAGATTGCCGTGTTTATAATGTCGGAATAAAAGTGAAGAAGACATTAAGAACTACCGAATCAACATTGGTGAAAAAAGTATTGCGTTGGGGAGTTGAGCAAAACATCATAACTGAAAGACCAGAAGAATTATTAAAAGTACTGCAGCTCCCTTATTATGATCCTAAAGGGAGTAGTCAAGCGACTATTTTTAATACGCTTAACTCCGAGAAATGGGAAAATAAGGGTAAACGGATCATCAACTACGAAATTCTAACCATTCGTTACTTGAATGAAGTGCTACGACCAATGGGGATTGATAGCATTCATTATATGAATGAAATTGAATGGTCAAATGAGCAACGCTATGATTGGATTGTTTTTGATGTATCACAAATCATTTATAAAGAAGTAATACCAAAGGTTAAAGCTGAAAACAAGGAGGAAACAAAGAAACCTGAAAAAAGATATTCTGTTATTTCTGAATGGGGCAATGACTACATTTATAAATATTTGGCAGATTTTTCAGGTGATGTTATATACCAATTAGCAGAACTAAGCAATTTAACTGTTTCTCAAATACAGGTAAAAGTTACGGACAGACCGAGAGCTGTTAAACTAATCAGAAAGAAATTTGATACAAACAAAAATCTAACCCCAGTTGATGCAAGGGACTTAGCAAGAGAAATTTTGGTAAAAGGAATTTTAGTTGCAAATCCTCAAGAGAAACTTACCAATGAACACGGAGTTTATACTAAAGAGACCGCAGGGAATAATTATGAAAAGATTGAAATACCAATTCCTGCAACTGCAAAATACAAGGCAAGTGTATCCATAGTTAAAGATGAAGAAGGGCTTTATCGGATGACGACCAGTACAGCAAAACAATTTGGAGATGCCAGTGGAAGTAGTTCCCCAGTAAGTAATAATAGTAAACAGTACAAAACTAAAGAAGATGCTCTTGAAGTTGCTATTAATCTTATTTACATAAGGATTCAAGACCAAATACAAAAGCATGATTCTATCCTAAACAATGACTTTAGAAAGGACAAAATGCTCCAAACAGCATTAGAATCTGTTGAACAATTTGCTATTGACAATAATCTTGAACCTGAATTTTTGGTTGATAAGGAAGTCAAAACTAAAAAAGAACCACAAGAGAAAATATCAAAAAAGGATGCCAAAGCAATAGCTGTTGACATCACGTCAAGAGATAAAGAAGTTCCTAATGTACTTGTTCCAAAAGCAAGTAAAGAACCTTTTATTTCAGGTTCAATTTATATTCAAGATGCACAAAAAGTACAGGATGCTTCCCCGAATTTATTGCAAATAACTGACGATAATTTACCCAAAACCACAGCCGTAGAGTTGTTTGAACTTTCTCAGATGCCTCACCCTAATGAATATGGGATCAACGTAAGTCGGTCAGCATTACTCAAAGAGTGGCAAAAAAGAGGAGAAACAGCGTTTCAGGAATTGGGTTTTCCTACGGATATGGATTATCCTTATGTCAATACCAATACAGGGTATAATAGCGTCTATCCGCTCTCAAGGGTTCTTGGAGATGATGGAAATAAATGGTGGTCAGTAGTGGAAAATCATCGACCAATAGCCAAAATGAACAAAGCAATTGATTATATCCAACAACGGATAGCAAGTTTAAAAGACGCTCTTTCCGAAACGATTAACCCCAAAACAAATAAACCAAAAGCAGCGGAAAAAGAGCATTACCGAAAAATCACTTGGGACATTGAACAGTTATCATTCGGTAAAGAACAAATAGAAGACTATTTGAAAGCGAATCCAAACAAGAGTGAGCCTCAAGGAGAAACTACCAAACCAAACAAATCTGAATCAAAGGGTATTAGAAGCAGGTTGTCCTTAGAGGAATTTATTGAATACGGAACAATAGGGTTTGACAAACTTTCAGCTTATAAACCTAACGTGGTTAGAATAGCTAAGCAGGTTATGGAAGAAGCGATTGAATTGGGCTATGCCATTCCTTATGATTATGGGAAAGGAAAAGGAAAATACACATCCACAGAAAAAGCAGATAAAATGTCTTTTAGAGACATTTTTACTAATGCTTACAATAACATACACATCAATAAATTACTTCCTGAATCCAGAGAAGGAAACGAAGAAGTAAAGAACAAATCACTGTTTACTTCGGATAAAGATATTCCTAAACAAAAAATGAAAGATTGTGAGGGGGAAAATCAAGCTGGAGATGCTACTATGTTCAGTTGTGTCAATGTGATGGTTTTGGGTAAAGGCTATCAAGGATGGAATTACACCCCTTTTCTTGGGTTACAGATTATTCTAAAACAAATTAATGCTCCAATAGCTGAATTTGTACAACAGTTGGAAACAGAAACTAATGATGATTGGAGTTGGCTCAACGGTGATTTAGGTGCTGAAATAGATTTGTACACGAAAAAGCCGAGAAAGGAATCCTATTATATATCTACTTCTGCGACAATTAGCGATTTATTGGATGACTTAATAGCTGCCAATTTTAGCGAAGTACACGATGTCTTTAAGGGATATTTAGCTGAATTTGATGTTAAATCAACAGATGTAATCTCAGAGCTTAAACCCAAAGCAAAAGAGAAATCATCCAAATCATCCGATTACCAGGACAAGGTAATTGCCTATATGCACGACAAATATGCAAAAGGAGAACGCCCAACCAAAGGGCAGATAAAGAAAATAGCCGAAGAAATTGGAGTACAAAATATGGGAATGATGTGGGAAGCCACAGAACTAAGCTGGTTGTTGTGGTACAAAATGATGTATAGAGATACTTCAAGCTTTGAAAATCGCTTATTGGCTATGATAGACTTTTGGGATAAAGGACAGCCCACTTATGCCTATTCCGATAGCAGTAAAGAGATTTATAAGCAGTATTCCACCCCTTGCCCTATTGGAGCTATCATTGCTCAATATACAGGTATGGATGAAGCTGATGCCATTTTTGAACCAAGTGCAGGAAATGGATTGTTGCTCGTAGGTGCGGATCCGCAAAAAGTTCATGTGAATGAAATTGATACCACTCGAACAAAGTCTTTAACATTTCAAGGATTTAAGAAAATAACCCATTTCAATGCAGCACAACCTTTTCCTGAAGAAATGGCAAAAAAGTTTGATGTGGTAGTAACCAATCCTCCATTTGCCAGATGGGAAGAAGAAAAATTTAGCAAAGACCATATTGTCCGTAAATATTTCAGCAATCACAGAGGGTTAAGCCAACACATCCGCTTGGAGCATCTAATGTCAGGTTTAGCCTTGCATACGATGAAAGATAAAGGCAAAGCAGCCATTATCATTATGGGACACTTGTATTTTGGAGATGATGGACTATTGGCAAAGTACCGCCCTTTCTTTAACTGGTTATATCGCAATTATCAAGTTGATGATGTAATTAATATGAACAGCTTCAAACTCTATAACAAGCAAGGAGCAGTTGAAAAGACCATGTTGATACTTATTGGTGGAAGAAAATCCGAACCAGAAAATGTAGCTCCAACACAAGAAGAAGCACCCCACTTGTACGATATGGTAGATAGTTTTTTTGAACTATGGTTACGAGTTAAATCTCATATCAAGTATGATATAGATGTAGTCATCCAACAATTAAATATTGAACTGACAGGAAAACTAATTGTCCCTCAAAAAGAGAAAAGCACAGATAATATGGAGTGCTATATTGACTTCTTAGATTCCAAAAACAATTTTAAGAAGACAAGAAAGGATTTCAAAAACTACGATTCGGCTTTAGCTTGGATGAAACAGAATTTTGAAAAGTGGGATTTAGACATGATTAATTATTACTAAAAGTCAAAAAAAGAAAGAATGATATACTACAACGCTCAATTAATGCAAAACGAATCGGAAGCCAAGTTATACATGGTTACGAATCCTGTTGCTTTCAAAAGATTTGAAGACCACGAATCAGCTATTTATATCAATTTACACGAATTGGTTGAACGAGCTATAAAAGAAAAAGAAGACCCCATAGCTCTAATTGAGAGCTATTTGGATATCACTTATACAGGAGGGCAAACAGTCAATGAAATAGCCAGTTTCATTTTTCATACCGATAAAATGGTTTCAGCAATGTGGACACTCAAAGAGAGTTGGGATCAAGTGGATGAAACCTTACCTCAAGATTCTTTAATGTATGGCGGATTGGGAAAAGATAAAGCAAGGCAAGTTTATACTGAAATCACTTTAAGAAGCTATTTAGAAACCTTATCACAAGAAAAAAATGGATAACAACGAACTCGAAATACAAGAAGCTGAATTTACCCAAGATAAGGAGCAATTAGCTGCCATAGCTGAACAAAAAAGCGAACTGGTTGAATATGTGCCTAAATCTAAAGCACCCTATCGGATGGATACGCTTATTCCAAGAAATATAGCCTTTGAAGTACAAAAATCGCTGAATGGTATTATCCAGGAGAAAGGCAACATAGATAACTTGATTAGAAATGAGTTGAAATATACCACTACTGAAGAAATGTGGAAAGGATTAGGAGCAGAACAAGTAGATGGTGTTGCACTTTATTTGAAGCAGTTTTACAAGCAAGAAGGAATTATTATTGCCGACCAAACAGGAATAGGAAAAGGACGGCAAGCAGCAGCCGTTATTCGTCACGCTGTTAAAAACGATTATTTACCCATCTTTTTTACCAAGAAACCCGATTTGTTTTCGGATATGTATCGGGATTTAAAAGCCATTGGCTTAGAAGATATTCATCCGTTTATTGTCAATACTGATTCACACGCAAGTGTAAAAGATGCAGATGGTAGTGTTGTTCATACACCAATGGATAGCAAAAGTCAATACAATTATCTAACAGTAGAAAAGACGTTTCCTACCGAAAGCCCCGAAGGAATAGAATGGTATAAAAAAATTGGAAAACAATTACCTGACCCTGAAAAACATCCAACCGTTACGATTGTAGAAACTAAAGATCATCTACCAATCGAGTACGATATGATTTTTTGTACCTATTCTCAAATTCAAGCAGCTCACCCTTATAAGCGACTTTTCATTAGTCAGATTACCGAGAATGGTATTGCAGGAAGTAAGAAATTCAAAAAAGTGGTATTCATTTTGGATGAATCGCACATGGCAGGTGGTTTTGATTCCATCATAGGTAATTGGATGCGTAATATACTCCCCCATACACAAGCGTGTTGTTACCTGAGTGCCACATTTGCTAAAACACCTGAAGTTACGCCCCTATATGCTAAAAAGACTGCTATTCAAGAGGCTCAAATGGAAGAAGGAGCGTTTGTTCGCTCTATGATAAGTGGTGGATTAGCATTACAGGAAATTGTGGTGTCGAATTTAGCAGAAAGTGGTCAATTAATTAGGCGACAACGTTCCAATGAAGGGGTAAAAGTCGATTACATTACCCTTGACCAAGAGCCTGAAAGAAGTAAAAACAGAGCAAGTGTTGATCGGATTGTAAAGCTAATGAACGAGGTGGTACAATTTGAGCAGGATTATGTTTCTCCAGCGTTGGGTATAATTCACGCAGAGGCTAAACGACATGGAGAAGGGATGAAAGAACGCCCAAAAGGATTGGGTGTTAAACAATCGCCCTATTTTTCAAGAGTATTCAATATTGTTGACCAAATGCTTTTTGCCTTAAAAGTGGAGGATGTAGCCAACCATACCATCAAATTATTGAATGAAAATAAAAAGGTAGTCATTGCTTTTAAATCCACAATGGGAGCATTTCTAAAAGAGATGGATTTAGTAAGTGGAGATGTTATTGCTGCCGATAAAATGGATTTTACCCGAACATTAGTGAGGGGCTTAGACGGGATATTTAAGTACAGTTATACAGAGATTGATGGGAAGAAATCAAGAATGACATTGCCATTGGATGATTTACCTCAAAGTGGTATAGATATGTACAATAACATTAAAAAGAAAATGCTTCAGGAAAGCTCAGGATTGAGTATATCACCCATAGATCAATTGATCCATATCATTGAAAAAGCCAATAAAGGGGAGCGTTTAGGAGGTCATACAGACAAAACATTTAAAGTAGCCGAAGTAACAGGGAGAAACCAACGCATCACCTTTGAAGGTGGAGATGGTATCGTCAATTCCTTTAAATCCAATACTGAAAAATCTTTTCGATTATTCAATAGTGGAGAATATGATGTACTGCTTATTAATCAAAGTGGAAGTACTGGTTCATCAGCTCACGCCTCCAAAGATTTTTCGGACCAACGACAACGAGCTATGATTATCCATCAATTTGAACTGGATATCAATACCGAGATTCAAAAAAGAGGAAGGATTAACCGAACAGGACAAGTAGTAAAACCTGAATACTACTACATCACAAGTGATATTCCCGCAGAAAAACGCTTAATGACAATGCTCAAAGCCAAGCTAAAATCATTAGATGCCAATACAACAGGTTCTCAAAAAACAAGCGAAGATTCCTTAAAAAGTGCTGACTTTTTGAATAAGTATGGAGATAAAGTAGCGTGGAAATGGATAGATGATAATCAGGACATGATGGATAAGTTGGGACACCCTACTTACCATAAAGTAACTGATAAAAAAACAGGTAGAGTTTCTTATGAAAGAAATGAAAGTAACGAAGGAGCAATTAGTCAAGTAACAGGACGTGCAGGGCTTTTATTGGTAAAAGACCAGGAAGCGTTGTATAATGATTTATTGGAGCGTTATGACCATCAAATTAAATTAGAGAAACAACAAGGAACGTATGATCTGGAAACGGAGTTCTTAAAATTAGATGCCGATGTAAAAAAACGATTCCTCCATCAAAAAGGAATTGGTGGTAAAACTCCATTTGGAAAAGATACCGTAAGGGATGAAACCATTGTCAATAATTTGAACCGTCCATTTACTAAACAAGAATTAGATGAAAGAATTACTACCGTTTTGGATGGTAAAAAAGCATCACAAGTACGAGTTGATTTAGTGAATGAAATCAATGAATACTATCCTCAACTGATAGAAGAACGAAAAAGCAGCCGATTAGAAACCATTGCCAATTTGCAAAAGGAGTTGGAAGCAATGCCCGATAATGGAAGTGGTGAAAATGAAGAAGAAAATGAGAAAATAGTAAAACAAAAAGAGCATATTCAAGAACTCATTAATGAAAAATCTCAAAGTCTATCCTCCTACATTAAGAAGTTAGAACACGTCAAACAACAAATTGTCAAATACATCAACTTTTGGTTGATTGGAGATGTAGTAAAAGTTCCTTTTTATGCTTCTGAGATAGAACCATCTTGGGGAATGTTTATGGGGGTAAGTGTAGGGAAAGTTACCAATAACCCTTACACGTTAGGAAATATCAGTTTAAAGTTTGCTGTAATTGATGCTCGAAAAACGATAAGCCATAGCTTACAAGATTATGAACAAGAATCCATTAGTAAGATTTACACAGAGAGTAAAGACATTAGTGATGATGATAAGTTGATGGTGAATGCCGATTGGAACAACCTTATTCAAGAAGCATCCTCTAAACGGCAAAAACGACATATTTTAACAGAAAACATTGTTGCAGCAGCAACTTATATTGGTGCTCAAAATAAACTGATTAAATACAATACTGAGCAGGGAACGATTAAGAACGGTATTTTGCTGCATACTGAATATGGAAAAGACGGAGAGGGAAGAATCGCTTTAATTCCAATATCCGAAGGCTATAATATTGTAAGCAAATTAGCCATTGATACCATCTTTTCAGACCACCAAGCAGGCGTTAAATTAAAACGAACAGGGCAAAATGAATACAACTTATTCATTCACAAAAAAGAACACTTTCGATTATATACAGATGCTAAACTAAGGTCATTGATTCAACCAGCTCAAGGGCAAAGCGAAGATGAATTGCCTGACTTTGTACAAAATGCTGGAGATATGACGGCAGTTCTTCATATCAATAACTTACAACCTTTCTTAGACCGATTGTCTGAATTTGGATTGAAATACGAAGGTGCAGCCAAAGAGTTAGAAGATTGGGAAATAGAAAATACCGAAGATTGGAAAAGTAAAACTACAACCACTAATACTACTTATACCTATCAATTAGGTAGAGCTTATGGTCAAGGGAGTAACCCTACCGTAGGATTTATTAACTACAAAGAACCCACAGCAGAATATCCTTTTGGAATAGTGATTTACAATAGAAAGCTGAATGATAAAGAGAGATATAACTATTCTTTAATTCCAATATTCAACACGGTAGAAGAACCGTATCAAGCGTGGAAATCAGTTACTATGGGTTCAGGACTGAAAGCTGACTTTGAAAATGTGGTAAAAAAAGCAAAGCAAGAATCCTTGTATGATGCCTTCTCTACATTGGGTTACTTCATTACGAACCATCCACACGAAGATGGCAATACCGAATTTGTGTTTGGCACATACGCACCTGAAGTATTAGGAAGGGCTTTTTATGAGGATATGATTGAGCAAATTACGCCAATAGATGAATTAATAATACAACTAAACATTGAATTAGAGACAGCATGAGAACAATGAAATTAGACATCCCCGAAGTAACCCAAATCCCCAACTTTATGAAAGTATTGGATGATTTGAGTTCAGGTAATAATGTGTTCCTGGTTGGAAGTGCCGGAACAGGAAAAACAACATTAGGTGAAAAGGTAGCCTATTCGCTTTTTGGTAGAGCAGAAAACGATAAAATGGCACTTCCTTTTGTCATTATCAACTGTAACCAGTGGACTTCTCCAATAGATATTAAAGGAGGACAAACCATAGAGGGGTACAAAGAAGGAGGGTTAATTGATGCTTGGCGGGAAGGTAAAATATTGATTTTGGATGAAATGCCGAAACTCGATGCCAATACAGCAGGATTATTGAACGATGCTTTAGCAAAAAGTGCTAAAGACGGAGCAATCATTTTTAATGGGATGAACGAACCCATTACAAAACATCCTGATTTTGGATGTATAGCAACAGGCAATGTTATTGGTAAAGGAGCAAGTGGCAACTATGTGGGAAACAACAAGCAAGATGCTTCTTTATTAGACCGATTTAGTGGTTGTATTTATCGAATTGGATTTAATGAAGCTCTTGAAAGACAATTGGTTTATCCAGCAGTAGCGAGCATCTGTATTTTAATCCGTAAAGCCATTTTGAGCTATGAAGGGAAAGATGATGGAGATGATGATACAGAGGACATTATGACCTTACGAACAATGCTCAATTTGGAAAGAGCTTATGTACTGGAAATGAAGCGTGAATTTGGATTAGAAAATGAACACGGCAAAAGATATAAGCGAGTTCCCAATGGAAAGACCTTGAGGGATGGGTTGGAGAGCTACTTTGATACGATGAACAGGGAGAAAGCCGAAAAAATTAAGCTCGATGCAAACATAGAAGCCTTTTATAATTCTTACAAAGGAGCAGGAATGAAAGAACAATTTATGGCTGAATTTAAAAGACGAATTGGATAGTGAAAATACCTCAGAAACATATTGCTAAAGGAAATACCAAGTATAATTATATGCTATTCGATAGCGTATGGAATTTCAATGCTTTTGTGGATATGGAAATGCAGGGGCTTTCAGTAAAAAATAAGGAGCGATGGATGAGTGTAAATGCAAGCACTAAAAACAACTTACATAATCAGACGGCTTGGTATGGAACTCCTACGCCAAAAGATATAGATGAGTTGAACGAACACCGAACTTTTTTAGGGATGCAATTACTTAAAACCATACAACCAAAGATAAAAGACCAATTAGTTCAATATATGGATCACTTGGATAATGTGGTGATGCCTAAGCCTAAAGTATCATACAACGATAGAGGTTTAGGTGTGTTCTCTTTTGACAGAGCAGCAATGGCTTTGTACAAGCAACACCGTGTCAATACACAAACACCCGTTAACACAACTATTAGCCAATTAAATGTAGAGTTAGGGAATTTTGGAAACCGAACGGCAGTAAAAAACGTGTATGCCTATTTTGAAAATAAAGAGACCAGTTACCCCTCTTTACAGCTTTACTTGATGTCGGGAGCAAATGCCGATGTGCAGGGAAATCAAATGCTTTATGTTGGGTTAGCTTGTTCTGAATTGGTGGAGTTTTTAGAACTCAGGGGTGTACCAGTTGAAGTAAATGTACTATTGGGAACTTCTCATTCTGGTCAGGCAAGCATAGGTGTAATTAGAATAAAACGTTTCCAGGACAAATTGGATAAAAATCAATTGCTATTAATGACTTCTGATCCCCGATATTTCCGATACAGAGGTTTCAAAGCATTAATAGCATTATCCAACCACTTCGGATTAACTATTCCTAAAGGATTAGGCTCATTAACTAAAGGATTGGGCTATGATTTTGTGAATACCATTAACGCTAAAGGATTTGTATTTGAACAGAGCTATTCCTTAGAGTCAGCAGTTAAAGAGGTAAGTAATATTATCGAGACCTATAACCAAAATTTGAAGGATGGAAAAGCAGCTTAAAAAAGAGGTGATTGATAAAATAATGGATAAAGCCATTGAGATTGGTATGGAATGTAAAGAGCTATGCAGGGATTTTAGAATTATGGAATCACCTGAGCGTTCAAAGGTGTTAATACTAAGATGGACAACTATTGATATGAGCAATATTGACAATCCTATCCAATGTTACCATTACCAATGTTTTGAGTTAGACGGAACGCCTCAGAATTGCTCTGTTTATTACAGTAATCAGGATGAAGCTAATGAGTTCTTTTTCACACTTAAAACATTACACAAACAACTATTTTCTATTGACCATAAAAACTAAAATTATGTATAGTATCAGCAATGTAAAAACAGAAGACCTTTCTAAAATTGAGGTAAAAAATCAACCAAAAATTATTCAGTTGATTGGTAAAAAATTGAATCCAGTAGAAGCCTTTGAAGTGATAAAAAAGGATTCAGGAGGTTTTACTAAATCGCATAAAAAGGCAGAAGAAGCTGACCGTTTACTTGCCGACCTCTTAAAAAAGAATGGGATTAAAGTGATCGGTACTCCCAAGAAAAGCACCAATAATATCAGATTAAAAGAACAAGAGCGAGCAAGGTCATTAGACTTACTTGAGCTTGAATTAAAATTGGCTGCCTAACTCTAAAACCTGAAATAGATGAAATGAGAAATATTGATAATAACAGGAGCAGGTTTTGTCATTGGATTAGCTGAAGCATTGATTTACTATAATATGGGTAAGCAAAAGGACGGTAAATTTTCTTATAAAATACCTCCCACAAAAGAATTGGTACAAACCGCAGGGATAGTGATTGTTACTTCATTGGCAACAGCTATGCTTACAAATGGTATCGAAAAAATGCTTAAAAATAAAACAGTACCAGTAACCACATTAGCAATAGCATAAAATAGATAAACATGATAAAAGTTGAAGACATATTAAACCTGGACTTAGATAAAATCGGTTCAGCACCTCTAAAGGAGGCAATAAAAAGTTGGATTAAAGATTACAACAAGGAAGAAGACAAGAAATTGTTCGCTAAAGAATCTCAAGAAAACATTGATAAGTTGTTTGGGATGGCAAAGAAATATGCCCCTGAAGCAATCAAAGCAGCCGAAAAGAAAGAATCTAAGGATAAGGAAAATTCTGAAACGGCTGTACTAACCAAAAAATTGGTTAAAGAAGTAATTGAGGAGTTGACTGAATTGGATATGACCCTCGATGGGGAAGACCAAACGATTATTGCTACTGTTAGGCACGATTTGGAAGACACATTGGGTGAAGCAGATAATTCTAAATTCAAATCTCAAGTAACAAAGGCTATTCGCAGTTTTGAAAAAGCTGAATCAAATATTTCAGAATCAAAAACGAGTAAGAAAGCAAAAGTAATTATTGCCAAACTATCTATTACTCCTAAAGAAACGAAGCCTAAAAGTGATGAATCCGAAAAATCGCAAACAGCAATACTGACTAACGAATTAGTAAGAGAGGTAATTGATGAGTTGACAGATATAGAGATTGATTTGGAAGGTCAAGATGAAACTATTATTGCAACAACTCGATTAGAATTGGAAGAAGCATTGGAGAAAAAAGAGCAATCTAAACTCCATAAAAAAGTAGAAAAAGCCGTTGAGAGTTTTAAAGATTGGGCAATGGATATTGATGATTCTAAAGCGAAAAAAGCAGCCATTACTTCGATGAATAAATTGTTCAATGCACTTGGAGAGCCTCTTTTAAATGCCGATGGGAAAGAACAAAAAGAATCGGAAAAAGAGCGTTCTAAACGGATATTAGCTGAATTGCAAGAGCTAAAACCTGAATTGGATCGATGTAGAGCTGTTGTAAGTGAGGCGAATAAAAAGAAAAGAGACGCTGAAGGAGCTAAGCCCAAGAAAACGAGATTGACACAACTCAAAAATAAGCTTTTGTCAATAGCTGGTCTTATTCCTCCACACTTAAAAGAAAATCTCGATGTTCAGAAAAAGACAGAGAAAATTTTATTGACTGCTCACAAGGAACTGGTTAGTGCTTGGGGAATGGATAAGGTAAAAGCAAAACCAGGTGCGGATGCTATTAAAGAAAAGTTTGACGCATTGGAGGAAAAGAAAGAAGTGAAAAAGAAAGTGGAAGTACCAACTGAAACAGAAATAATAAAGCATTTAAAGTCGTTGAGCAATGACAAACTTGTCAATGACGCTGCCTACATTTTAAGTCGTGATTTAGACCGTGTTAAATCTTGGATAGAAGATTCAAAAGAACAGAGGGCTAAAGTTGAAGAAGATTTGGCTAAATACATTATTAGCTCTGAAGATATTACAACTTACCTAAAAGAGATTGGATTTAAAAAATAATTACATAAAAACTAAGAATATGAAAAAAATGAAGCACAAGGAGTTTATGAGCAGCAACAAGCTGGATAACTCTGCATTTTCCGAAGCTGTTCAAAAGAAGGTTAGAATCTTCGACAAGATGCATTCCAAATTGGAAGATATGGTTGACGAAGATCGAATAGAATTACTTGACCAACTGAAAGAGCTTGACCACGAACTACACGAAGATATGCTCAATGAACTGGAAGACCAGCTGGAAAACAATGAAGTGATCGAGGAGCAAGAGAAGAAGCCAGAGCCTAAACCAGAAAAAAAGAAAGAAGAACCTAAACCAGCATACACCAAAGGGGATGCAATTGAAATTACTGGAGGTAACCCTAAATATGTCGGAGTAATAGCTGAAGTAATTGAATATCATTCAGCTTCAGGCAAGGACAAGGAAAGCGTAACGGTTAAGTCTAATGAACTTCCTGATGGGAAAAGTCTATTAGGTGTTGGTATGGTTAAACCGACTTCAAAAAAGCCTAAATCCGTTCAGGCAATCAAAAAAGAATCAAAGGACGAAGAAATCTTAGAAGAACTATGGAAAAACAGGAAAACCAAAGGGTTGGGAAGGTCTTTTTTAAAGGAGAAGGGAGTTAAAACCAACATCACTGGTTGGACGATTCAAATAGGCAATTTTGTCTTGAATAGAGCTGCTATATTCAGCTATAAGTACAATCTGGAAAAACTAAAAATGTAACAAAATGTATATGGTACTACGTAAAAGGAGGTTCACTTGAAAAGTGTGGTTTTTTTTGCCTTGATTGTCTCAAAATTTGAGACAAAATAAAAATGAGGAACTTTGTAGTAATGATTAACACATTGATTAACAATAAAGACCATAGAAAATTGAACTATGCCGACCTGCAAAATTGTGTAGATGAGCTGGTGGGAAAATTCGGATTGGAGAAATCTGTTGAGATTATCAATAGCTTTTCCAACAATACCCGAATTGGTCGTAAGGAGATTCGTAAACTCAAGCTAATCAAGGACTACATTATTGCCGAGACCATTCTCATCTTTGACCTGGACGAAAAGAAATTTTTCAATAGTGAGATTAGAGAATACCGTGAAGCACGAATGGCTTGTTATCACTTATTAAGCAAGTACACCGAGAACAGCCACTCGAAAATAGCGGAAACTTTCGATAAGAAAAGAGGCTCAGCTCTCTATTTTATTCACAAGTGTAATAGCATTCTTTCCATACCTCAATTCCATAGGGCTTTTAAAGAAAAGTACGATGGATTAGAAAGTAGTACCATCCATTTTATCTCAAAACTAAAATGAATGGTTTATGTCAAATACAAATGAGGAAGTTCATCAGGTTCTAAGTAACGCTGATGAAATACAATTCGAGGAATTGCACGATGAAGAAAGCAGTCCCCTTAATCAGCCTGTTGTCGATAAAGATAATGGTGCAAACTATTCTGAATCTACTCAAAATACATCCAGTTCTGATCAGGAACAGGTGAATGATGATACTACTTCTAATCAAGCCGAAGAAGATGCGGAATATATGGAGGCGGAAGAAGTGGACGATGCACCTGAACAAGACATTAATGAGGGGGCCAGCGAAGCAATTTTGATAGAGGATGATGGTGAAGAATTTGAGATCCCAAAAGGACACGCAACGCAAGCTGCAGATTCTATTTTAGGAATAGCCAATAATGTACTTGAAGTTGGAGGTGGATTCTTTGTGAAAATTAAGAAACACAAAGAGTTCTATGAGTTTGAGGAAATCATTCAAGTCATTGAAAAACAAAACTCGAAGAATGTCAATCGAATCAAACTGGATGACGAAGACAAAGCCTTGTTACGCCCTTTACTGATTCAAATCCTAAAACGAAAAGCAAAGAAACTTACCCCTGAACAACAGCTTATGGGAGCTTTCATTTCCATTATGATGAAAAAGGGTCAGGTAGTGATGGAGATTAAAGCCGAAAATGAAATTCTGGTTGAACGCATATTGGATATAGTTCGTGAAGAAAAAGGCTATTCTGAACAGGATGAGGATTATGAAGAAGAAGAACAACCTCAAAACAATACTACTTCCTCTACCTCTAAAAAAGAAGCCCCTAAACACGAAGAAAATCAACCTGAAGAAGAAATAATTGAGGAGGTAATTGTTGAGCACGTTGAACCGCAATCAATACAACCTGAAGATGTGTTAGAGGTAGCTGAAGATGATGAACCTAAAGCGAATGATGTAAAGGAGGAAAAATAATGGTTACACAAACTCAATCAAATAGTATTCGATTAAAAAAAAGTCGTCAACCCATGCTAACCATAGTCTGTGGAGAAACGGGTGTTGGTAAAACTTATCGAAACAGGAACGAAGCTCGACTTTACCTAAAAGATAATTCTGCTACTGGAAAAGCAGGGAGAAAAGTATTAGCATTCGATACGAACGATGATGATTACACGGCTTACAAAACAGTTTCTCCAGACCAACTTCATAAATTAATGGCAAAACGCCCAAGACGAATTAGACCATTTAACAAAGATGGTTCTCCGATGGGTAAGGAAGAAAAAAAGGAGGTAGTAAAAAAGATTCTGAAGTATTTCCGAAATGGACTGATTTTACTCGATGATATTGATGATTATATGACTGGTGAAAAAGGTCAGGATATGATCTCCGCACTTTGTACTTTGAGGCATAAAGGTGTGGATATCGTTTTTACCCATCAATCAATCGGGAAGGTAACTCGAACAGCCTTTCAAAACTGCACTTGGCTCAGATTACACCATCAGGTCGATGATGTAACTTATATCAAAGAACGAATCCCGAAATATCCAATTGTACGAATTGCACAGCTCATAGTAGATGAACAATACGACTTAGCCTATACTAAGTTTTCCAATGGTCAAATCACAGAGGATGAATTTGACAGGCGTGCAAGCTACTTTGTTTATGTAAACCTTAGAAAGCAACGGATTAGAGGTTGCAGTAGAGCTGCATATATCCGAGCCTGTAAAACATTTATTGATCAGGAAGAAGCTCGTAAAATCAAAATGATGCAAATGGAACGAGATTTTAACGAAGAACTCATTTATAAAAACCGTAATGCAGCAGTTATAAAATTAATCACCAACTATCTGAGGTTTCACGAATCCACTTCAGCAAGCCCTTATCAAGAACCTGTTGCATAGTTTTTCAAGGCATTTTAATTCCAATACATAATACAACAAATACCAGCAATGAGCGAAACCGTTACAAAACCGAAACCAAAGAAGAAAAGGATTAGGCACAAAGAATTTCACAAAAGAGCATTTTTAAATCTACCCGACAAAGAAAGTAACGCTTTTGTATCCGTTAGAATGACTAATGATAAATGGAATGGATATTTCATTCGTATTGCCGATTGTAATGAGAAGATAACCTTACACGGAAGCCACTCCCAATTAAAAAGTCGAAAAAACGCTTTACATAAGGTCAATACCTTGATCGAAACATTGCAAGAATTACGGGACCACATGACTTCGGAATTTGAGCGAAATAACCTTAAATATTAAAAAGGAATATGGCAACAGAAGTCGCAGTATTGAACTTTAAACGTGAGAAAGGAAGGCTCTATTATGTAAATGCAGATGGAAACTTGATGGAAATAAATTTAACAACGAAAGAAAAAATGGTTGTAGCAACACCAGGAATAAAAAAAATAAAAGGTCATTTCTATTTCCTTAACAAAAAGGGAAATATAGAAAGGTCAGAAATGAAAAATCAAAAAAGTAAAAACTATGAATGAAACAGCTAATGCAAAAGTGCAATCTCCTCACGATATAGAGGCAGAGGAAAATCTATTAAAGTTTCTCGAAAAACAACAAAGCAAAAAACAGAGTATTCAGAGCTTTATTGATTACATCCCTGAAGGATTGTTTTATGCAGAAGAACACCAAACTAAGTATGAGGAGATTCTAAACGCTCACAAACAAGATAGACGTAAGGAAATTCCAAAGCAACAGTCCTATTGGGTAAGTGATTTAATGGACTTGAAAAAGAAACGAGATTTGTTAAATCTATTGAATGAATGTCAAGTAAAAATCTATGATAATAAACAAAGTTTCAAAATTATTAGTGGTAGATTACTTGCTCAAATAGATGCGATTTAAGGAAAAAAGAGAGGCTGAATTATTCAAAATTTAGCCTCATCTTTGCAACTATTAACTAAAACTAAACTATCTATTTACCTTTACTCCGTTGAATTATAACAACTTTCAATTTCATCATAAATTGAATTTATATTAGCATCAAATTTAGATAAAAATCCTGTTGCTCCATACCTGAGCATTTTATCCTTAAACATAGCTTCATCATTACAACTAAATCCAAGTATTTTCACTAAAGGAAATTGTTGGTGAACCAATTTAGTTGCTTCTAAACCATCCATTATTTTCATCCTTATATCCATTATTATTACATCGACTTCCTGGTCATTCAAAAATGGAACTACTTCACATCCATCAGTACATTCTCCGATTATTTCAATTTGAGGGTGGTGGCAAAGCAAGGTCTTTAGTGCTTCTCTAATAAAACGGTTGTCGTCAACAATCAATACTTTAATCATAGGTAGTATTATTTGGTTAATATTACCCTCAAAAAAGAGGGGTGGAACTTTTACTTGTCTGCCAGAGAGGTATTCGGATACCCATACAACAAAACAAGCAAAGCCCACCCCAATCGGTGAGCGTCTTGCCTGTAAATCTTGTTGCACTTGAAAGTTCCGAATTTTCTCTAGCAAGAATTACAGCATTACGCCATTCATTTATATATCTTATTATTATTTTTCTATATGTTTTTAATTTAAAGTTTAACACTGTAAAGATACAATTACAAACAAAAAAGAGGGGTGAAACTTTAACTTATCCGAAACAGAGGTACTGGAATACCCACAAAACGAAATAAGAAAAGCCCACCCCAAAGGAATGAGCGTTCGCTTATAATATCGTTTTGTTAAAAATTTCCAGTTTTCCGTTTCGATGATTATAGACTACGCTATATCAATATGTCTCTAAAATTACTTTACCCTATAATTTTTTATTTTGATTTATACACAAATATATCCCATTTCTGTCAAACACACAATCAGTAAAAGTACTTACTAATTACCATAATCTACTTTAGAAATTAGTAACCATAGAGACAAAATGGATAAGTTGACATATATTTCTTTTGAAAATAAAGAATAGGATTGTCCTAATTGACTACAAAAGCTGTAATAAAAATTATTTTAGATTCTTTATATCATTTTTTGATATACTTCTCAATCATTTTACTAACTTTCTACCTTCAAATTTTTTTATTTTCTTGATACAGTAATATGAACAGAATTAAAGAAGTTCTTGACAAAAAAGGGATTAAACAAACCTGGTTAGCTGATCAGTTAGGTAAAAGTTACAATATGGTTAACGGCTATGTGAAAAACCGAAGACAACCAAAACTGGAAATCCTTTTTGAGATAGCCAAGTTATTGGATGTAGGAGTAAAGGATCTGATAATCGAAGAGAAAAAAGAAGATATGCAGCATTAAATTGGGAAAAATATTTCGGATTTAAGAAAATAAAGAAATAAATGATATTAGAACAATCAAATATAACGAAATACACATTCTCAGGACACGACTCCTTTCAGTGCCGACAACTTTGGTTAAAAAAGGGGTATGACTATGTGCAAGAAGGAAAGAATTTCAATGACGAAGATGCGGTTGTACAACTTGGTGTGGGTAAAAATATGGTTTCATCTATACGTTTTTGGTTAAAGGCTTTCAATATTATTGGCAACAAAGACATTCCAACTGAATTTGGTAAACGAATGTTTGACGAAGAAAATGGATATGACCCATTTTTGGAGGACGAAGCAAGCCTTTGGCTTTTACATTATCAATTGGTGAAAAGTGGATTTGCTTCAATATACAGTATCATCTTTAATGAGTTTAGGAAGGAAAAATTGTTCTTTAACAAAGAAACCTTTGTGAACTATATTAAAAGAATTGGAGAAAGTAACCCCGATTTGAATTTCAATGAAAATACTGTTGCGAAAGACTTTATTGTTTTTGCCAACCTTTTTAAAAACGACACAGAACGTAAGGATGTTGAAGATAGTTTTTCAGGAATACTTTCTGAAATTGAACTTTTAAAGACAACAGGAAAGGGAAAAGACGAGCAATTTTACATTGAAAATACAGAAAGAGATAATCTACCCGAATCTATTCTATTATATACCATACTTGATAACCCAAGTTATGGAAACTCTATCAGTTTAAATTCTTTGGAGTTTGACTTAAATAGTCCAGGTTCAATTTTCGCCTTAAATCGTTCCGGCTTGATGAATAAAATCTCTGATTTAGTTGGTGATTTTAAAGACATCACTTTTACTGACCAAGCAGGAATTAAAGAGTTGCAATTCAAGAATAAAGTAGACGCTTACACAATTTTAGATCAATACTATGGCAAATAATTTCACAACATCGGTAAATATTATCAGGGATACTGATAGGGATTTTAATTATATCCCAACACCCAATGCAAAACAAGTAGTTAGCCAAATAGTCAATGACTTTAAAAAAGGCATTCGCTCTTTTAATGTGGTTGGAACGTATGGCACAGGTAAGTCCTCTTTTTTATTGGCATTTGAGCAAAGTATTAAAGGAACAAAACGCTATTTTGATCCTAATTTTATTGCAAATCCTAAATTTGATTTTGTAAAGATTATCGGCTCTTACTCTTCCATTGTGGAGCAATTTGCTGATGCTTTTGAAGTTCAAACAAAAAAAAATGAACAGGAAAATATCCTTTCAGAAATATTCAACAGATACCACTCTATTGGAAAAGAAAACAAGGTTTTGTTTATTCTAATTGATGAGTTTGGAAAGTTTTTAGAGTATGCTAGTAAACACAACCCAGAGAAAGAATTATACTTCGTACAACAATTGGCAGAATTTTGTAATAATCCCAAACACAATATTGTTCTGATTACAACAGTCCATCAAAATTTAGAATCTTACGCTTATTCGCTAAGCAAAACCCAACAACAAGAGTGGACAAAAGTAAAAGGGCGTTTCCGTGAAATAACTTTTAATGAGCCAGTTGAACAGCTTTTGTTTTTGGCATCGGAATACGTTGCTGAGAATTTTGAAAGCAAGACCTCTAGTGTAACTATTGAAAAGTGCTTAAAGCTGACAATCGAAACAAAAGCCTTTAACTTTAATAATGATTTCTTAAAAGAGATTGCTTCTAAGTTATGCCCTCTTGATATTCTTTCTGCTAATATTCTCACGCTATCATTACAACGATACGGACAAAATGAACGATCTCTATTTTCCTTTCTTGAGTCATCTGACCACACAGGTTTGGCGAAATTCAATAAACAGGAAAATCCGTTTTACAATTTATCAAATGTTTATGATTACCTGAATTTCAATTTCTATTCATTTTTAACTTCAAAATATAATCCCGATTTCTCTGCTTGGAGTTCGATTCGTTCTTCTATTGAAGAAGTTGAAAGAGCATTTGATTCAAATATCAATGATTATATCAAGACGGTTAAGGCTATTGGACTTTTGAATATTTTTTCAGCAAGTGGCTCAATCTTAGATTTGAATTTCTTTATTGATTACTTGATAATTGCTTGTGGGGTTTCAGATTCTAAAAACGTAATTAAAATTCTTGAAGCTAAGAACATTATTCGCTACCGTTCGCACTCTAAAAGATTTATTCTTTTTGAAGGAACGGATTTGGACATTCAAACTGCATTGATTGAAGCAGGTAATAAAATTTCAGAAGTGGTTGATATTACAACACTTCTGAATAAGCACATTCAATTTCGTCCTGTTTTTGCCAAACAATATTCTTTTGCCACAGGAACACCAAGGTATTTTGATTTTGTAATTTCAGATTACCCAATCCAAAACACTCCAGAAGGAGAAATAGATGGTTTTGTGAATCTCGTCTTCAATAGTAAGCTAAAAGAAAGTGACATTCAAAACAAATCTAAATTACAAGAGGAAGCAATCATTTATTGTTTTTTCAGAAATTCTGGCGAGATAAAGAACTTATTGTTTGAGATTGAAAAAATTCAAAAAGTAATAGAAGAAAACAAGGACGATAAAGTTGCTAAAAGGGAACTGGAAAATATCGTTGAATCTCAAATACGTTTGTTAAACCACTACATAACTGATAGTATTTATTCTGGAAGTAAGGAAGTGAAATGGTATTTCAACGGTGAAGAAAAAAAAATAGCTAACAAGAAAGACTTCAATAAATTGCTTTCACAGGTTTGTAGTATTGTTTATGATGCAACACCTTCGTTCAAGAATGAATTGGTGAACAAACACAAGATTTCTTCATCTATTCACACAGCAAAAAGAAATTACTTCAAGGCTTTAGTCAACAATTGGGACAAGGATAATTTAGGGTTTGAGGATTCCAAGTTTCCACCTGAAAAGACAATTTATTTATCACTTCTAAAAGAAAACGGTATTTCTCCAATCAGAGAAAACTCGTTGGGTGTAATTTCTATTGACAAAAATTCCTCTTTCAATAAGTTATGGAGTGCATCGGAAGATTTTTTAGAAAGTGCAAAATCTGAACAACTTAAGATTTCTGAGTTATCCGAAATGCTAAGCAAAAGACCTTTCAAACTAAAGCAGGGTTTGATTGATTTTTGGATTCCCACATTCTTGTTTTTGAAACGAGATGACTTTGCCATTTTTAATGATGATAGTTATATCCCGAACTTGTCGGAAGAAAATTTGGAGTTGATTGCCAAATACCCAGATAAGTATTCCATTAAAACCTTTGACATTGAAGGTGTGAAACTGGACATTTTCAATAGTTACCGAACTTTCTTGAATCAATCAACAGAGCAAAAATTTGACAACAACTCATTTATTGAAACCATTAAGCCGTTTATAGTTTTTTACAAGCAACTACCTGATTACACCAAAAACACTCAAAGGCTTTCTCCTTCGGCTTTAAAGATTCGTCTAGCCATTTCAACAAGTAAAGACCCAGAAGAAACTTTCTTTGAAGCTTTTCCAAGTGCATTGGGAATAACGCTATCAACTTTACAAAAGGATAAGTCTAAACTTCAGAGTTATACCACGAATCTTCAAGATGCAGTAAGGGAGTTAAGAACTTCTTATGATGAATTATTAAAAAGATTTGAGGAATTCATTTGCAGTGAATTTGTTGGTAAATCGGTTGACTTTGAAGATTACAAAGAATACCTGCAAAAGCGGTTTGCAAAATTAAAAAAGCATATGCTTTTGAGCAATCAAAAAACTTTTGTTCAACGACTTGACTCTCCATTAGATGACAAAAAAGCTTGGTTAAACTCCATAGTTCAAGCCATTACAGGTAGAACGCTTGAGATGTTTTCGGATGAAGATGAAATCTTGCTTTACGAGCGGTTTAAGTCAATGATTTTGGAGTTAGACAGCTTGACTAAAATTTCAAAAACGGATATTGACGAGAATAAAGAAGAAGTGATTGGTGTAAAAATCGATTCATTCTTTAGCAAGATTGACCCGAAAGTGGTTAGAGTACCTAAGAACAAGAGCAAGGAAATAGAACAATTGAAAAACGAATTAAAACAAAAATTAGGCAAAGACAATACTTCGAACATTGCAGCCGTCTTGAACCTATTAAAAGAACTATTAAAATGAGCAAAGTAAGACACGTATTGGGTATCTCGGGGGGGAAAGACAGTGCTGCCTTGGCTATTTATGTCAAGACAAAATACCCTTCCATTGACTTAGAGTTTTATTCTTGCGACACTGGAAAAGAATTAGAAGAAACCTATCAGTTGATTCGAAATTTAGAAGTATATCTTGGAATAAAGATTAACCTTTTACAAGGTGCAGAGAACAGCTCCGAAGACCCATTTGACCATTTTTTAAAAATGTATGGCGGATTCCTGCCTTCATCCAATGCTCGCTGGTGTACAAAAAAGTTGAAATTAGTACCTTTTGAAAACTATGTTGGAACAGACCCTGTAATTTCTTATGTAGGAATCAGAGGGGACGAAGAACGAGAGGGATATATATCAACAAAAAAGAATATTCAATCCATTTTTCCATTTCGTAAGAATATTTGGAGCTTGGATGTTGTATCAAAATTATTGGCAAATCAAAATATGGAGCAACTCTTGGCAATATCAAAGAATGTAGATTTTGGTAAAAATCAGGAAAAAGCGATTCAAACCATTTCACGAAAAATTGATACGAGCTTCACGCTTGACCAAAAACTGAATATTTTACTTGACACTAATGTGAAGGCCTTCAATTATTTGGTTTTTGATTTTTTGAAAACAACGGAATATCCTCTAGCAACAGAGGCTACATTTCCACTTTTGGAAAATGATGAAGTCTTAGTAAGAGATGATGTTTTTAGAATTCTAAAAGAAAGTGGTGTTGGTGTGCCTGCTTATTACAACAAAATTGATTTTGAAATCAATGGAAAAAAAGGGCAATATGCTAGAAGCCGTTCTGGTTGTTTCTTTTGCTTTTTCCAACAAAAAATAGAATGGGTTTGGCTCTATGAGCAACATCCAGATTTGTATAAAAAAGCAATAAAATATGAAAAAGACGGCTATACTTGGATGCAAAGTGAAAGCCTGGAAGAATTGATTAAGCCTGAAAGAATAACTCAAATCAAAGAAGATTATATAAAAAGAATGGAAAGAAAATCAAAAGGAAAATCACCTTACCTAATGGATATCTTAGATGATTCCGATGATGAAGGTTGTGCATCTTGTTTTATATAATTAAAGGCATATACAACTCATTGTAAAAAAAGAATGACTTTCAAAAATAAATACAAATATCTCGACTACAACTCAACCACCCCTACCGACCCAAGGGTGCTTGATGCCATGTTGCCTTTTCTAAAGGACAACTTTGCCAATCCAAGCAGCACCCACCATTTTGGTCAAAGTATTAACGAAAAAGTAAAAGAAGCCCGAAAACAAATAGCTGATTTGGTAAATGCAGAACCCAATGAACTGATTTTTACAAGTGGTGCAACAGAAGCCATCAATATTGCCATTAAAGGTGTTGCGGAAAGTTATTTGAGCAAAGGTAAACACATAATCACCGTTGCAACTGAACACAAAGCCGTTTTAGATACCTGTAAAGATTTAGAAAGAAAAGGTTTTGAAATAACCTTTTTACCTGTTCAGGAAAATGGATTGATTGATTTAGCTGAGCTTAAAAAAGCCATTAGAACAGATACTATTCTGGTTACTGTGATGTATGTCAATAACGAAACAGGAGTGATTCAATCCATCAAAGAAATTGCTTCCATAGCCCACGAAAAAGGAGCTTTGTTTATGACCGATGCCACACAAGTGGTTGGCAAAATTGAAATTGATGTTAATGATTTAGGAGTTGACTTGCTATGTTTCAGCGGTCATAAAATGTATGCCCAAAAAGGAATCGGTGCATTATTCGTAAGCCAAAGAGACAATAAAGTAAAACTCACGCCCCAAATTCACGGAGGTGGTCACGAGAAAGGATTAAGAAGTGGCACTTTGAATGTTCCTGGAATTATTGCCTTAGCCAAAGCTTGTGAAATTGCCAGTCAAGAAATGATGCAGAATCAAGCAAAAATATCAGAATTACGAGATAAGTTGGAATCTGAATTATTAAATCTGCCTAATACTTTTCTAAATGGTGATAAGGAAAACAGGATTTACAACACAGCCAACATCTGTTTTCAAGATCAAGATGCCAATGTTTTGATTGGCAGAATGAAAGATATAGCTGTTTCTAATGGCTCGGCTTGTTCCTCCGCTGTTGTTGAACCTTCTCACGTTTTAGAAGCTATGGGATTAAATGATGATGATGCATTTGCATCATTGCGTTTTTCACTTGGTAAGTTCAATACCATTGAAGACATTGAAGCTGTAGTAAAGAAAATTAAAGAACTAACCCAACCAAATTATAAATATGCTTAAAGATTGCGACTGGTCAATAGATAGAGATTATAAAACAAGTTCAGAAAATGAACCTTTACAATTCTATTTAGATGGATTAGCAAATAGCAATGAGTTTAATTTATTGTTGGGTTATTTCAGTTCATCAGCTATCAACCTGTTATCTGTTGGCTTTGCAACATTTATAAGTAAGGGGGGTAAAATGAAAATGGTTATCAACCATTTACTTTCCTCCAAAGACAAAGAAGCGATTGAAAAAGCGAATGAAGAGCTTATCAATAAGGTTTTTGATTTAACAGATGTTGTTTCGCTTGGAAGAGTTTTAGATGAATATGACACCCACTTTTTTGAATGTTTAGCTTATCTTATTGCTGAAAAAAGAATTGAGATAAAAGTTATCAAACCAAAAAACGGAAAAGGGATAGCTCATTACAAATCAGGCGTTTTTAGTGATGGTCAAGATTCTGTGGGGTACAAAGCATCTTGCAATTTCACGCTTTATGGTTTGTCTGAAAATTTAGAAGAATTAGAAGCCTTTTTGAGTTGGGAAAATGGCAGGTCGAACAAACTAATCAAAAAGCAACTAAAACTCATTGATGATTATTTTACCGAGAAAGATGAAGATGTAGATTACATCCCCATAAATGAAATTGAGGTTGTTTTAAAAGATAGATTTGGTAAGAAAGACATTAATGAATTGCTTGTTCAGGAAGAACAACTACTCAAAAAGAAAATGAGTTTAATTTCAAATCCTAAACTCAAAAAAACAATTGCCAAGCTTTTCAATGATATTGAAGCAATCAGAAGAACCCCTAGATTTCCATATTCAGATGGGCCAAGAGAATATCAAGTAAACGCATACAACAGTTGGGTTACAAATAATTACAAAGGAATGTTTGCAATGGCAACGGGAACTGGAAAAACGATTACTTCCTTAAACTGTTTGCTAAATGAATACCATAAAACAAAGATTTACAGAGCAATAATTACTGTTCCAACAACGGCTTTGGTAGAGCAATGGAAAAAAGAATGTACTAAGTTTAATTTAAAAAATATAATTACGGTAAGTTCGAAAGAGAACTGGGATAAGAATCTTGCTTTTTTTAATACCGCTTCAAAACTCATTGACACTTCTTATATTGTGATTGTTACTTACGCTTCTTTGCCAAAACCAAAGTTTCAAAGCTATTTCACGCAACTTCCAAAAGACACCATTTTAATTGCGGATGAAACTCACAATTTGGGCTCACAAGGCCTTTTAAGGTTGCTTCCAAATATCCACCTTGAAAAACGTATAGGATTATCTGCCACACCAAATCGAAAATTTGATGAAGAAGGAAATCAAGCTATTCAAGAGTTTTTTAATGATGAACCTCCTTACATTGTTTCTTATTCAATGGAAGAAGCGTTGAAAATCGGTTGGTTATGTAAATATACGTATCAACCTCATATTGTAAAGCTTACAGAGCAAGAAATGGAGCGGTATAAGGAACTTTCGCTTCAATTGTTGAGAATGGGCTTATTTGACAAAGACACAGGCACATTTAGAAGCACACCTGAAATTGAGAAAAAACTCCTTGAAAGAAAACGCATTATTCACAAAGCAGCCAATAAATTAGAAGCTTTCAGAGGTATTTTAAGGACGGAGTTTGATAAACGAAAAAATTTGAAATACACATTGATTTACGTACCTGAGGGAATAGAATCAAATTATAACGAAACAGATTTTAGCGTAGAAACGGATGATGAAAATAGATTGATAAACGAATATACAAAAGCGGTCAGTTATACTGATGATTCCGTGATGGTTAAACAGTTTACTGCTAATTCTACAAATCGAGAGGAAATCTTAAAGGACTTTGAAGAAGGTAAAATTCACGTTTTAACTTCAATGAAATGTTTGGATGAAGGCGTTGATGTACCACGATCAGAATTAGCAATATTTTGTGCGAGTACAGGTAATCCAAGACAATTTATTCAAAGAAGAGGTAGAGTATTACGCTTACACAAGGATAAAATTCACGCAGTAATTCACGATTTAGTAGTAGTCCCTGAAGTTGGTTTAAAAGAAAATACTTATGAGATGGAGAGAGGTTTAGTAAGAAAAGAACTTGAACGTGTTGTTGACTTTGCCAATCTGGCAATGAATAAAACCGATACTTACGGAATATTTAAAAACATTTTGGACTACTATAACTTGAACCTAAACGATTTATAAAAATATTATTATGGCAAGAAAAGATGATATACTAAAAAGTTTTTTAACCCATGAGCTACTTGAAGTCAAGTATGAACTCAAAAAAGAAGAACTACCTTCCACTGTAAGGGAAGCATTAAATTCAGATAAGTCAATTGTGAAGGCTATTGCTTTGATAGTGGAAGGATTGGATGCCACTTCACCCGTTACGGACTCCGTACTACGAAACCAAGTTACCCAATTTTTAAATGAGGCATTATGATCATAAGAAAAATACAAATAGATAACTATCTATGCTATTACGACACCAATACTTTTGAATTATCAGAAGGTTTGAACATCATTCTTGGTGAAAACGGAGAAGGAAAAACGAAATTTTTTGAATCGGTTGATTGGCTTTTTAATGGAGAAAATAGAGATCTTGATATGCTTGTTTCTGCTAAAAAGTTAGAAGAAACAGAAATTGGAGATAGCTTTCGGATAAGAGTATCAATGTCGGTTGAACAATATGGTGAGAAAAGTATCATAACGAAATCTTTCCTAGCCAAAAAGGGAAAAGCAAATGAATGCTCGACTTCAAGTTTTATGATTGAAGGTATTAAAGAAAATAGTTCTGGAGAAAGAACACAAGTTGATGGCACGCTACTTCTTGACAGGATATTTCCTTTTCAAATTCAAAAATATTCAATGTTTAAGGGTGAAGCAGAACTTAATATTTTTGAAAGTGATAGTGCATTGGTAAACCTTATTAATCTCTTTTCTGAGGCAAAGCATTACGATAAATACTCGGAAAAAGGAGCTTTCCTTAGAGAGAAAGCCGAAAAAGCAGTTGAGGACTCTTCTAAATTAGATAAGAAGAATGAGGCACTTTATAAAAAGCTTGAAGGAGAAATACTTTTTTTAAAAAATGAGAAGGCTAAGTATCTCGTTCATTTAAACTCCACAGAAGAGGAGATCAGAAAGATTGAGGGGAATTTACAATTAGCAGAAAGTCACGTTAATAATGCAGATGCTTTAGAAACTCTCAACAAACGAATTAAAGAAATTGAAGAAAGAATTTCCTATCTCAATGGAAGGATTGATGAAAACTATACTACTTCCCTATTTGATGAAAATTGGATTTTAGTCAATTTTGAATCATTCCATAAAGAATTTGCAGAGAAAGTGTCTGCACACAGCAAAAAAAGTAGGGAACTTCAATCTGAGTTTGACAAACAAAAAGGGATTAAAGAAGGTGAGAAAAAGGCAAAAGCAGAATTACTCAACAACGCAGTCCCTCTTCCAATTGGAGTTCCTTCAAAATCTCATATGGAGGAAATGCTTAATGATGAAATATGCAAAGTATGTAATCGTGAAGCTGAAAAAGGCTCAGAGGCTTATGAGTTTATGATGAAAAGACTTAAAACCTACTTGGAAAGTCAGGTTGTAGAAGATAATGAACTTGAAAAAGATGAACCACTTTTTAAGTTTGACTACATCAATAGACTCGAAAATTTGAGTATTAGTCACGAAGACAACCTAAAGAATCTTAGATTGATAAGAACCAAAATCAAGGAGCTTTTTGAATTTAATGATGACCGCAAAAAAGATATTGAAGAACTCAATGAGCAATTAGAGAAAGAAATAACGGAGAGAGAACGAATTTTGGGTAATTCAAGCATTGTAGAAGAAAAATTAATAGATGTACTCAAAAATTATAATGCTTGGCAAAGAGACTTAAAAAATCATAACCAATTTCAATTAGACTATACAACAAAATTGAAGAATCTTGAAACCGAGCTGCTGGCAAAGAAGGAGAAAAAAGATGAAATTGATACTAATTCAGCTAACTCATTCTTGATAAAAACAAGAAACATTCTTCGTGACATTGAAACAATCTTTAAAGACACTAAAGAGAACAAGTTTGATGAATTCATTGAAAAATTGCAAACAAAATCAAACAGTTTTTTCAAAACAATCAATATTGATGCTTTCACTGGAACAATCGTTTTTACAAGACGAAATAAAGTCAATAGTACAATTGTAGAGATTGAGTTGCAAGAAGGTGGAAGGACATTTTACAAGCCAAATCAATCATTGTTAACCTCACAGCATATTTCAATTCTATTTGCAATTTCAGAATTAGCATCAGAAATCCAAGAAGAAAATTTCCCTATGATTTTTGATGCTCCAACATCATCATTTGGTGAAAACAAAACAGCCCAATTCTTAAATCTGATTAATGAAACAGAAAACCAAAAAATACTGCTTATCAAAGATTTTCTTCAAACAGATAAAGGAGCAAAAGCACTTTCAATCAAAAAAGAATTTGAGAATATTAGAAGAGATAAAGCGTTTTGGGTGAAATTAGAGAGACCATTTGACCCAAATAATTTAAAAACTATAAACACACAAGTAATTACATTATAAGATGAAGAATTTATTTGATAAATGGAAAGAAAAAATTCCAAAATACAGTGAGGTTCATAAAGACTTATTCGCCTCTCTTTCTCAAAAGTTTGGTGCTGAAGGCGAAAAGAAAATCAATCTTGGTAAACACTTTAGTACTAATTATGAATTATACATCTATGCCTTTTTCTTAGGTTTATACAATAATGAATTTGCACCAATTCCTGATGGGGTAAAGAAAACAGATTTTAGTCATCATATTCAGCATTGGGGTAGCAAAACAACTGTTTCCACTCGTAAGGACTTTACCAAAATACAAGAAAATATCTTTATTGCTCTTGTAGCAAAAACAGACATAGATTTAGTTGCACTTGAAAAAGGAGAATTGGATGAAGATGAAGCAGTAAAATTTCTAATTAAAACTATGGAATCTTATACCAATGGAGGACTGGTATTGGTTAAAGAAAAACTGGAAGAAAATCCAAACTATTTTTTACAACCTACATCATTCTTGAATATGATTTTGGAGGATGAAAAGATATAAGAGCCAAATGGTTTTGCCTGAATTACTTTAATCATCTACTTCTCCAATGCTCCCAAATAATCACCATCGCCAAAGTATCAAGCTTACAATATCGAAGCAATGCCTGAGCATAGGCTTGTTTAATTTCTTCCTTGTTTTTATTCAAGCCAAAAAGCATATCTTCATAAGCTCGCATTGCTCCAGTACCTTCATTTACGGATTCGGCAGATTCTAATAGGTCAACGGGAGGTAAATTCTTGTAAGGATTCTCAATCACTCCATTTTCATCTTTTGATAGGATACTCAATTCCTTTTCAAAATTTTCTAACCAGTTGATTGTCCGTTTAGATTTATTAGCAGCGAGAACAGCAGGCAAAGTAACTTTAATGGATGTTCTTCCCTTCATCACAGGATGAAAATAATAATCCAATGCCATTTTATTCATATCAACCAAAGTACCAGTTCCTTTTGAATCAAATTTCACAATGTATTCTAACCATTTTGTTAATGTAGGGTTTGAATGATTGTATTCTTCCATTTGATAATAGATATTTCTCAATGTAGTATTTTCATGTGGACTCCACATTAAGGCAGTTCCTGAATAACCTATTTGTTGCATTAAACTTTCTGCAAAAGCAAAACTTGGGAAAGCAGGATCTAAATTTAACCATTCACTATGTATTGGTTCTGCTCCTGGTTGTTGAATGGTATGACAACTCCATTGAAAAGCACTCATTTCATAAGGTCGCATATTACGATGAAAAGGCAATGCGGTGGTACACGTTTCAAAGTCGATAAAATGCAAAGGATATTGCCATGAATCAATCTCAGCTTTCAATTCTGATGAAGCCCATTCAGTATTGGTTCGGGTATTTTCAATTTGTATCAATTGTCGTTCGCCTCGTTTTCCTTTGAGTTCATCTAAGGGCATATCGAACAAAGAAACTTTTCGGTTAGCAATCAACGAATTTATCACTGGTTCTTTGTTTCCGCCTATTGTACCCATATGGTATAAATCTTTTACATGAGGCTCTACTTCCTTTATCTTTGCCCAACATTCCTGATAACCTGAATCTCCTGAATCATCTGCTACACTATACTCGCATTTAAAACAGTTCTTATCTAGTGGGATAACTATCTTTTTTTCATCGACTAAACTTTCGATAAACAACTTTGCATTGTGTTGTATTTTTCGCTCGATTCCGTTAATGTATTCCGAAACATCTACCAACGTCATTAATTCATCTTTACGTATTGTTTCGGGATCACCTGTAAACTCAATGTTGAGCAATTTAAACCCATTATGTAATTCAAATTCTTTGAGTTCAAATAACGCATTCAAACCTTCTATAGTGGTTCTAGCAGTTTTATCAGGAACAAACAAAAAAGTATTGATTTTAGCTTCTGGATAAGCTTCTGATAACACTAATTTTTGAAAAGCAATATCCTCCAAATGTTCTTCCCACCCTTTTAAAGAAGCTTTCTCACTATCATATCCTTTGGATTTTACTTCAATCAAGTTGAATACATTTCCTTTTTTTTCGAGAATATCAATAGCAGCAATTTTATGGTTCGATAAAACAGCAGCTTCAAAAAGTGTTATGTTGTCTTGCTGTAGTAATTCTTTTGTTTCCGCAATTGCTGATTCAATTCCCTTCTTATTATCAATTCGATGACCACTCGGATAAAACAAAGTAGCCATCTCTCCAACGGCATAACCGCCTTCTGCTAAATACTCCATGTACTCATTACCATCATTAGCTGAAGGGTACTTGTTTTTCAAATAATAAAGTTTAGTAGCACAATTTTGAGCTACTTTAAAATCCGATTTTGAAAGTATTTTTTTGTAATTGATATTTGGCATAAATCAGTTTAAATATTACAAAGTGCAGCATCATTTTCATTGTTCACCAATACAAATTTTTCATCCATACTGAAAGAAGAATCTTTAGGCTCAAAATCTCCCTTTACTTCCTTACAAAGAATCTCACTAAGTGAGGGTTTTACTCTCTCGGTTAAGCTCTCCAAATTTTCATTTTCATTATTCTTTTTAATCCCTACAAAAAGGCTTTCTTCGGCATCAACATAATGCCAAACCTGAAAGGAGGGATCGGAAAATAGGTTGTTTTTTGTGTTCATAGTTATTTAGTTTAATAGTGTTTTCTTAAATGCTTATTCAATTCTCTAATGACATCTTTAAAGTCGGGAAGTTCTTTGATCTGGTTTCCTAGACTGTTCTGCCAATCTCGCTTGTAAATAGAAATTTTATTGTCCAATTTTTCTCTAAATTGAGAGGGGTCATGCCCTTTATTTTTGGCTTTACTTTCAAATTCAATATTATAATCGGTTAAATCCATTCCTTCATATTCAAACAGATACCACAAATCATAAATATCTCTGGGAATCGTTCTTCCCATTACAGCTGCCATTTTTTCAATTAACACTTCTCCAAGCGTATAACAATTCACTTTAAATGTATCCTCTATATCTCTGTATTCACAAAAAATTGGTTGGTCTTCTAAGTCAAATTCTAAGGTTTCTCCCCTGGTAACATCAACCTTTAAATTTTTGTTGCCGATAGCTCCACCCATAGGAGCAACGTAGTCTATATAGAACTTCAAACTTCCCGAAGGTTGATGTTCCTTGCTTTTATCTTGATTAATTTGCAAACTCATTCCTGCACTCTCATCAATTACAAAATCTAATACTTTTTGAAATTCGCTTAATACTTGTTCATTAGAAAAGTTTTCATCTAATAAAGTAAAATCGAGGTCTTCTGAAAACCGATAGTCTTCATAATAAGCCTTTTTTAATACCGTCCCCCCTTTGAAAGCAAGAGCCTCTTTTAAGATACTATTTTGTGAAAGCCCAAAAAGTACCCAAGTAATAACATAGTCCTTTTCAATGGCAAGATCTCCCACCTTATACTTTTTTGCTATTTGATTTATTTCTCCTGTTGTAATCATTTTATTTAAGAAAAAGGTGCTTGTAATATCGTTTCAACATCAGTATTAATATATAATCGCCATCGGCTATTAATTTTCCCTTCTTTTGGGTGAACTGTATCCAACACGACTAATGATGGAGTAATAATAGCTTGCAATTCATTGATAATTGGTAAGTCCAGTTCATACAATTCTACCAAATAGCCAAATCGTTTAATTACAGCTTGGCTACCAAAATCCTTCATGTATTTTAAAAGTAGATCATAGTTGATCTTTTCATAGCTTCTATGGATGGCTTTTGCTATTTCAACAATGCCTGCTGCATAATCAGGTTTGTAAAGACAATCTATTATCGTTTTTTCCAAATCGCTGCAAACTATTTTGTTATAATTGTCTGCCCATTTTTTCTTTAGACCAAAAAAGTGTTGCTCATTATGGTAAATGAATTGAAACTTTACATCATGTATTTCTTGTAAAGCTGGTAAAATTCGTTTATTGACTACGACTTGCTCTATAAGAGAAGGTTGGGTTGTTAAGTTGTGCATCTGTAAAGCACTATAATAGCCTATGTAATAATTATCATTCCCTGCAAGATAAGCACCTGTAGCGTGCCAGTTAGGGAAAAAATCACTTGCCTGAACATCATAAGGAACTTGAACAAAAAGACCTCTTTTAATTCTCAGAGCAAGACCTCTTTCAATCAAATCAGCAAGAAACTTATTTACCACTTGCTTGGAAGGGTTATTTAAGAACATAGCCGTATCCTTTGATGTAAAAAATTGCTTTTTTGCATCATTCAAATAGGTTAGCCACTTAGCAGTCTTTTCAGTAATAACTTTATTCTTCATGTAATGAAGTATCCCTGTTTAATATTTACTTTGATTCATAAAACATAACAAAATTATGCTTTTCAATTTGTTTTTCCAAGAAATTAGTTTGAAAATATTATGTTTTATGTAATGAAGTAATACTATTTTATCATTACTTCTATAAATAAAAGATAACTTAAATTTGTTTTATGTAGTATAGTATCTATAAAATACTATTACTTCATTACATAAAAAGTATTTGATGGTAAAGGAACTAATCTTAAACTTTAGCCAAAAAAGTAAAGAAATTGGTAATTGTTTAAAAATGAAATTATGGTTATAGCAATAAAATGAACTAATAAGATTATGGGTATAGCCATAAATTAAACACTTTCTAAGCTACATTTTAATCCTCATAGTAAAAAGGCATAGAACCGTCATCTTCAATATTCTTGACAATATTAAACATAGCAATATCAGTTTTTAACCAATACTCTTTTTCCGTGGTCAGGTCTATTGGGCATTTTCATAATTCAGAGTTTCGTTAAAAATTTGTCTTAAACACAAATCTACCTCTTTTACCTCAAAAAATCTTTCAACAGATTTTAGGCATTTTCATAGTAGTAAGCCCCCCTTATTATTTAACAGATGTTAAAAGTCGGTATTCGGAAAATCTTGTTTATCAAAGGACTTTAGCACTCGAATCGGTTTAAAGACCAACTTAAAAAAATCAGTCTTAACACATTTAAAAATACGAAAATGACAGACGGAAAAGATACTGCTTGGAAATTTTACGGATTACTTATCGGAGTAGGAATAGCTGGATTAGCAGCGGGAACATTTTTACTTGGACCAATAGTTCAGAAAAAGATGGCAGAGAAAAAAGCCAAAAAAGGTGGTGCTAAGAAAACCGAAAGTACTGCTAAGAAGACCGCTTAAAGGGGGTTCGAGGCAAAAAAATTATTTACTAATACGCAAAAATCTTGAAACCATGAAAGATTATGATGATGAATTAATGGATTATGAGGGCGATGCCGAAGACAGGTATGACGACTATGATTATGAGGACGAACAATACGGAGATGAAGATAGCTTCGATGAAGGCTTTGATGGAGCTGATGATTCGTACTACGATGATGATTATGAGGAGGAAGAAGTCGAATATCAACCAGCAATGGGAGAATACGAGGATCAATACGATTCTATGTATGATAGCTACAAAACAACTTCTATCGGGAAAATTGACCCGAATGACAGAACGTTGACCGTAGTTGTTACCAATGTTTCTGGTGCGGATGCCGAAGCCATTGTTTACGGAGGTAACGAAGAAGCGGCACAGCCAGCAGGTGTTACCGTAACCGTTGGAGAAAGTTCACATAAAGAAGTTCGAGAAGAAAGTAAGTCAAACCCGTTCAAAATAGCGGGAATGAAAATGAGCGTGTCTGATCCTTTACAGTTTGATAATGTAATGCGAGTTACAAGAAGAACAGCAGCAGGATCAAATACGGTTAGAGTTTACCAACCTCGAAACGCTACATCACCACAAAATTTTACTCAACAACTTATTGACGATGACAACTTTGAAATGGATGTTACTGGTCAAGATTCGTTGAGAGTACTTGTGAAAGATGGCGTTACGATTGTATTCACATTCACCGTTAAGGCGAGAGCGAATATGGGTAACTTACTTAAAGGAAGAAATGTTGCAGAACTTTCTCGAAGCCCAAGAACTACTGGATTACCACAATTAGATTTATTACGAAAAAGAAAGCCGACTGCTTTTGGAATCAGACCGAAACCAAGAGTAAGGAAAATCATTCGTAGGAGACCTACAAGAAAACCAGTAAGACGATTCAGCAGACCTCGTAGAGGCTTTTCGATGAGAAGAAGACGTTAAAAGCAAAGGTAAAAACTGCTTGTTGAGGCTTTGTTCAACTGAAATTTAAGACAGCCAAAGTCGAGGTAATTCAAAAGCTCACTTTGGCTGTTTTTTTTTGAATAATACACGCAAAACCATGAAAGGTAAAAATAGAAGATCAAAATTTGCCCAAAACCGCATAGAATACATTGCTTATGCAAATCCAAAAGGTGTATCCGAATTGGTACATGACTATGGATATGAAGCACCGAAAAGCCCACACGATTTAGTGAAGGCTGCCAAGATATTGGTAAGAAAAAACGGAAGAAAGGCAATTAAGGATTTAATCAAAATTCACCCTGATCGAAAAGCAATTCTTAGAGTTCAGCGTGGAAAAGAAGATAACTATTGCGGTGCTTGTAGCAGTTTCTCTTACCAACCAGCCGATAATTTTTGTGGAGTATGTGGGCATTCCCACTACGATGGTAATGGAAACCAGAAAGGGTTTTTAGATCAGTTGGTTGACTTGAGTGCTAAAGAATTGGAAGAATATTACGAAAGTACTGTTCGTAAATCCAATGATAACCCTGAAGATTCCAACTTGTCTGAAGAAGTCCAAATGGTTTGGAATGAACTAAGAAAACGCAAGGGAGAAGATACAGATCAACCTGAAAAAGTTGAAAAAGAAAGTAAAAAACACGGCTGTTGTAATAATGGACTCGTTATTCTCGGGTTAGTCTTTGCAGCAGGTGTTTTAATTGGTTCAAGTTTAAAAACAACATAAGATGAAACAACGAAGATTGACAAAAGGACAATACAATGATGCTCTGGAATTTATCACCCATTTGATATTGACAAAACCAGAAGCAGTAAGAAGATTATTAGCAAGATTTGATACGCATTTTACATCCCCACCGAGTAATAGGCAATTAATAAATGAGGTTGTAAGAATGCTTTCTAAGAACAATCAAAAATTCAATGACAGTTTGACTAAACTCATTTCAATTCATATCGAACGTAAGGGCGGTGAAATGGCTGTTTTAGATGACAACTACGATTCTTATGAATATGATGAAATATGGGGAGCATTAGCAGGATTAGCAGGTAAGGCGATTGGTGGTATTGCAGGACTTTTTGGTAAAAAGAAAAAAAGCGGAGGCGGAGGCGGTGCAGCAGCAGCAATAGCAGCACAACAACAGGCAGCAGCAGCCCGAATGAAAGCCGATATGGATGCCAAAATGAGGCAAATGCAATTGGATCAACAACGGAGAGCTGCTGAACGAAGGGAAGCTGAGAGCAGACGTAGAGAAGAAGAAGACCGCAGAAGGAGAGATGCAGAAGCAAATGCAGCTAAGAAAAAAGGTGGAAACTCTAATGTATTACTATTTGGAGGATTGGCAGCAGCAGCATTAGTTGGGGTAGCTCTATTTGCTATGAAATCAAAACAACCAGCAGCCCCTATTGTAGTACAGAAAGGATAGTGTCGATTGGATGGGCTAAAGCAAGGATA
>JAJCYO010000042.1 GCA_029262875.1 Flavobacteriales bacterium | reverse complement strand
ATTGCCATTATTTTCATAAAATACCGATGAAGGCCTAATTATTCCAACTCCCATGCCACTAACATATAAATCCATGTCTCCATCATTTTCGGCATCCAAAAAAGCTGCGCCCCAACCAATACCATTATAACTGACACCACTCGCTAAAGCAGTATCAGTAAATGTCCCATCTCCATTATTGTGTAAGAAAACATTCCCTGTATCTGTGTTTGTTATATAAAAGTCCAACCAACCATCATTATTATAATCATCTACTGTTGCAGACATAGCATCCATAAAAATAAGCATGTTACTACTTGCGCTTACATCAGTAAATGTTCCATTTCCATTATTCTTATACAGTCTATTTGGTGAGTACATCCGGTCAGAGGTCGAATAAATATCTTGCCAGCCATCATTATTGTAGTCAAACCAAGCTGCACATAATGATAATTTAGTAGTATCTCTCAACCCTGCGACACTGGTAACATCTGTAAAGGTATTATTTCCATTATTCCTATACAGTAAATCTGTTACAGGCCCTCCTTCCTCCCTATTCGAAACATATACATCAAGATATCCATCATTGTTATAATCTCCCCATGATCCACTAAAACCGGTCATTGCAGTTGGGTCAATCATACTGGAACTGGTAATATCAACCATAGCCATATTTCCTGTATTTTCATATAATCTACACCCCTGATAAACTCCAACAAGAAATAAATCTTTGTCTCCATCGTTGTCAATATCTACCCAGTTAATCTGCTTTACCCCTGAAGTATCATCAACCAAAGGATTTAATTTGGTAAATGAACCGTTATTATTTTGATAAAACTCCAAACTATCCCCTGCTGATGTAGCTATAGTTAAATCGTCCCAACCATCTCCATTAAAATCACAAAAAGAAATTCCCCCACCAAATAAACTTCCCTGTTGATAGTTATAATTAATATTTTGGTTAATCGCTTGATTCTCAAAATAAATTTGAGCATTCCCTATAACGGGTAATATCAAAAAGAAAAAAGAAAAAAAATTATTATTTAACATCCTAAAAATTTGCGACTACAAAATTATAAAAAAATAGTGCTATAAAAAACTAAAACAGGCATTCCATACCTTAATTTATCATTTAAGGAAAGGTATGTTTTTTTGTTTTAAGCACTTAACGGTCAAATTGTCGGCATAATTACTTTATCTCTTAAATTTTAAAAATAATGCCTTCAACAAAAATATAAGAACAAAAATTTTGCGAACTTCGCTCCTCATTTTTTATTTTAAACAAAATTAAGGCTACATGAAAAAAATTACTCTTTTACTTTCTACTTTGTTTTTAACTGCAATCAGTTGGCAAAGTAGTGCACAAATCTTTTTACAAGAAAATTTTGATGCCAGTATTCCTGGTACATGGATAATTACCGATGGTGGTACTGCAATTGGTGATTCCTGGATTTCAGGACAACAAGGTGGTGCCAACAATTTAGATGGTACTAACGGTGCTATTGTAGATAGTGATGCGAATGGAAATGGTCAGCAATTGATTGAGACATTGGAATCTCCTATATTTAATTCGACTGGAGCAACCGCTTTATTTTTAGAGTTTGATCAATACTTTAATGGTGATCAATCTGGTGATTTTAGTCAAGTTGAAGTCTTTGATGGGGCTACATGGCAGGTTGTATTAAACCAGACAGCTGATATAGGAAACTTTGGTACTCCAGATCGTCAAATGATTGATATCACTGCATTAGCAAATGCTAATATGCAAGTTCGGTTTATTTATGATGATAACAATGTTTGGGCATGGTGGTGGATGATTGACAATGTAATTATTCATAATGTTACTTGCCCGCAACCAACTGCCTTAAATGCTGCAGCTATTACAACAACAACGGCCGACTTAAGTTGGATAGAAAATGGTACGGCTACCACTTGGGATATTGAATGGGGTACAACTGGTTTTGCTCCAACAGGAACTCCTACTATAGCTGGAACAACTACTAACCCTCATAATTTAACTGGATTAACAGCGGCAACCACTTATGATTTTTACGTAAGAGCCGATTGTGGAGCGGGCGATCTAAGTCTTTGGTCAGGACCCTTTACATTTACTACTTTGGTTTCTTGTCCGGCTCCTTCTGCTTTAACAGCAACAGCAATTACAGCAACATCAGCTGACTTAGGTTGGACAGAAAATGGTACGGCTACACTTTGGGATATTGAATGGGGTACAACTGGTTTTGCTCCAACAGGAACTCCTACTATAGCTGGAACAACTACTAATCCTCACAATTTAACTGGATTAACAGCAGCAACTACTTACGATTTTTATGTAAGAGCTGATTGTGGTGGTGTTAATGGAGTGAGTACTTGGACTGGTCCTTTTACATTTACAACCCTTTGTGCTACCATTCCAGCGCCATGGATGGATGATGTTGAAGCGCATGCAACGACTACTAACTTAGGTTTGTCTAATTGTTGGAATGCAATAGGTACTGGATATGACTGGAACATTGATGGTGCTGGTTCAACTCCTTCTGGTAATACAGGTCCAACTGGCGCTTTTAGTGGTGTTAACTATTTTTACATTGAGGCTTCCGGTTCAGCTACTGGAGATACTGCCGATTTACTTTCTCCGATGGTAGATTTAACCCCGTTAACTGCTCCATTATTAGAGTTTTATTATCATATGTTTGGTGTTGTTATGGGTGACTTGTATGTTGATGTTTGGGATGGTGCTACTTGGACAACTGTTGATTCTATTTTAGGGCAACAGCAAGTTGCTCAAGCCGACCCATGGTTAAAAAGGTCTATTAATCTTTCAGCTTTTAGTGGTACTATACAAATAAGATTTAGAGCCGTTGGAGGAGGTTCCTTTGAAGGAGATATTTCTTTGGATGACATCAATGTTAGAGAAACGCCTTCTTGTCCAGATCCTACAGCACTAATGGCAAGTAATGTAATTGGTGCTTCTGCTGACTTAAGTTGGACTGAAAACGGTTCAGCTACCTCTTGGGAAATTGAGTGGGGTGCTACTGGTTTTGTTCAGGGTGCTGGAACTTCAGTAATTACCGCTACTAATCCACATAACTTAACTGGGTTAACACCTGTTACTACTTATGATTTTTATGTAAGGTCGGTTTGTGCTCCTGGTGATACAAGTCTTTGGGTAGGTCCTTTTACTTTTACGACAACTGTTTCTTGCCCTGCTCCAACAGCACAAACAGTAACAAACTTTACACCAACATCTGCTGATTTAGGTTGGACAGAAAATGGTGCTGCTACTTCTTGGGAAATTGAGTGGGGTGCTACTGGTTTTGTTCAGGGTGCTGGAACTTCAGTAATTACTGCTACTAATCCACATAACTTAACTGGGTTAACGGCTAATACTACTTACGATTTTTATGTAAGAGCTGTTTGTGGGCCTGCTGATTCAAGTTTATGGACGGGAGTATTTACTTTTACAACACCTTGTACTGCAACAGTTGCTCCTTTTATGGATAGTATTGAAACGCATACACCTACGACTGCCCTTACTAATTCTAATTGCTGGAATGCTACAGCTACTGGAACTTATGGTTGGGACATTAGTGGTACTGGTAATACTCCTTCTACTGGAACTGGACCTACTGTAGCTTTTAGTGGTACAAATTTCTTTTTTACGGAAGCTTCAAATGGTGCTGCTGGAGATGTAGCGGAATTAGTATCCCCTTTGATTGATGTAACTCCATTAGCTATTCCTTCTATTGAATTCTACTATCACATGTTTGGAACAGATATGGGTAATTTATATGTTGATGTCTGGGATGGCGCTACTTGGACAACTCTTGATTCTATAATGGGGCAACAACAAGCAGCTCAAGCGGACCCTTGGTTACTTAAAGTGGTAGACATATCTACATATACAGGGATTATCCAAGTTAGATTTAGAGCGATTAGTGCTGGTACTTTTGAAGGTGATATTTCTTTGGATAACATTGAAGTTAAAGAATCTACAGTTATCACCTGTATTGCTCCTAATAATTTAACAACAAGCAATGTAGCTAACACTACTGTTGATTTAGGGTGGACAGAATTAGGTACAGCAACTACTTGGGAAATTGAGTGGGATACTGCTGGTTTTGTTCCAGGAACAGGAAATACAGTTATTACAACCACTAATCCGCACAATTTAACTGGGTTAACTGCCAATACTGCTTATGATTTTTATGTAAGAGCTATTTGTGGGCCTGCTGATTCAAGCACATGGACAGGGCCTTCTTCGTTCAATACATTAAATGTAGGTATTGATGAAGTTGCTAATAACATTAATTTAGCTGTTTATCCTAATCCGTCTAATGGAATAGTTACATTAAGTATTAACACAACTAATATTAATGAATTAGAGATCAAAATAATGAATTTACAAGGTCAAATTGTTTTTGCCAAAAACAATTTTGATAATGTTTCTATTATTAATGAACTACTTGACCTAAGCAGTAATGCTAAAGGAATTTATTTTATAAGGGTTACTTCTGATAAAGGAATTGTAACACGTAAAATGATTCTTCAATAGTATATAGTAAATATTACAAGAAAAGGGCTTGGAAAAATTTCCAAGCCCTTTTCTTTTTCTATAAAAACACATTGTTTTCTTTAAAATAATTGGTCGAAAAAGCTCTTATAGACACAATGGTTACATCAATCGAATATTAGCTAATATTCAACATTCAAAACATCTAAGTTCGTCTACAAATTATTTCAATTCTTCATCGATTTTTTACTCGAGTAAGTCTAAAAAATATGATTTTATATCGATGTTGTTGGTAGCTTTGTATCAAATTAGAAACTAAAAAAATAAAATATGAGAAAAATTACAATTTTAACAGTATTTCTTACCCTCCTAAGTTGGCAAGCCAATGCACAATTTGGGTGTGGAACAGGAATTCCAATTACAAACGGATATACTCAGTTGGGTATAGTAACGCCTGGAACTGGAGGTGTAGAAGATTGGAACATCAATCCAACAGGAACATCAATTAATGCATCTTACTGGGATGATGATGTTTATTTATTTGAATACACTGCTGGAGTAACAGCTGAAAGTATATCAATGACTATTTTTTCGAGAAATGCCTGGTATGGAATAGGTATTTTTGATGACTGTACAGGAACTACTTTCAGTACCGAATTAGATGCAGCGAGCAATACAACAGCTGCTACATCAAGTGTTGTAACTGCAGCAATTGCACCTGGAAATACGGTATATATTGCTGTTGGTCAATGGGGAACACCTAACGATTTAGATTTTGATGTAACCAACTTTACTGTTACACCTATTCTTTGTGCAGATCCTACTGCTTTAACTGCTGGTAACATTACAGCTACTTCTGCTGATTTAGGGTGGACTGACAATGCTGGTGTTTCTCTATGGGACATTGAATGGGGAGCAATTGGTTTTGCGCCAACAGGAACTCCTACTATTACAGGAACTGTAACTAATCCTCACAACTTAACGGGATTAACACCTGCCACTACTTATGACTTTTATGTAAGGGCTGATTGTGGTGGTTCAGGAACTAGTGCATGGGTTGGCCCATTTAGCTTTACAACGGCTTGTACCGTTATGACGCTTCCTTGGTCTGAAGATTTTGAAAACGCTGGAACCATTCCAAATTGCTGGACAATGGCTGGTGGGGAAAACTGGTTATTTAATAATGCAGGAACAGGTCATGTTGGAAACAATGGAACACTATCTGGAACCACTGTGAGTAACAATTATTTTGGATGGGTTGATGCTTCAGGTACGGAAGCCCCAGCAACGTTAACAAGTCCTTTTGTTGATATCAGTACGTTAACAGTTCCACAAGTATCATTTTATGAAATTAGTGACAATGAAGGAAATGCTAATTCAACATTAGATGTTGAAGTATGGGACGGTGCAGCATGGAATGCTGTAGGAACATTTAACACCAATACAGCTGGTTGGGAAAAGAGACAAATTGTTCTTTCTAGCCTTACTTTTACTGGACCTGCAGCAGTACGTTTTACTTTTTCAGAAACTGTTTCTGGCGATTTTTATGATGACATCGCTATTGATGATGTTACTTTTGAAGAAGCGCCTACATGTGCTGCTCCAACTGCTTTGAATGTTACTAATGTTAATACAACTTCTGTTGATTTAGGGTGGACTGATAATGCTGGTGTTTCTTTATGGGACATTGAATGGGGTACTGCTCCTTTCGTTCCTACTGGAACTCCGAATATTGTTGGTACAACTACTAACCCACATAACCTTACTGGTTTAACTTCAGGTACTACTTATGAGTTTTACGTAAGAGCTGATTGTGGTGCTGTAAATGGAACAAGTACTTGGACAGGACCATTTAGCTTTACTACTGCTCCTGATTATTGTGCTGGTGACCCATTTTATGATAATGGTGGTGCAACAGGTCCTTATTTGGTAAATTCAAATGATACCATTGTAATTTGCCCTACTACTCCTGGAGATCTTGTTACGGTTACTTTCAACAGCTTCGATTTAGAATCTTGTTGTGATGACTTAACTGTCTTTAATGGTAATGGTACTGGAGGAACTTCTTTTGGAACATTTGCAGGAACAACTATTCCTGGACCTTTTACATCAACTGACCCTTCAGGATGTTTAACATTTGTGTTTACATCGGATGGTTCTGTACAAAATGCAGGATGGGATGCTACAATTACTTGTGTTGCAGGACCTACATGTGCTGTCAACTTAGGTGCTGATACAACTGTTTGTTCAATTGACAACATCACACTTGATGCAGGTGCAGGCCCTTATACTTATGTATGGGCTATCAATGGAACTCCAACTGGTGATGTAACTCAAACGATAGTTTTAGATACTGCAACCTTAGGAGGTAATGGTACCTATACTGTTGTTGTAGATGTTACTGACACCTTAACGTCATGTACTTCTACTGACACAATTGTTGTAGATTTCTCTATATGTGCAGGTATTAATAACCTTTCAAATAACATTAGCTCAACGGTGTATCCAAATCCAACAAATGGAATGTTTACACTTAATATTAATACGGTTGATGTTAATGAATTAGAAATTAAAGTACTGAATTTACACGGTCAAGTTGTTTTTGCTAAAAATAACTTTGACAATGTTTCTAATGTTAGTGAGAAAATTGATTTAAGTGAGAATGCCAATGGAATATACTTTATTACCATTACTTCTGATAAAGGAGTAAAAACACACAAAGTGATTATTCAATAGTTAGTAATAATTAAATTATAAAAAAGGCTTGGAAAAATTTCCAAGCCTTTTTTTATGTTCTTTCGATATTTGTTTTCTTGATTAGTACCCTAATTTTTTTCTTACTCTTTTTAATACTCCAGTAGCAACAACACGAGCTTTATCCGATCCTATTTTCAGTTTTTCATCCAATTCATTTAGGTTGTTCATGTAATAATCGTATTGTTTTCTTTCTTTTTCGAACCGCTCACAAATCAATTCAAATAATTCTTGTTTGGCATGCCCGTAACCATAATTTCCGCCCGCATAATTTGCTTCCATTTTAGTAACCTGCTCTTTAGAGGCTAATAATTCGTATAAAGCAAAAGCATTACATGTGGTCGTTTCTTTTGGTTCCTCCATGGGTGTACTGTCTGTTTCAATAGACATGATTTGTTTGCGAAGTTTTTTATCATCTAGGAAAATATTAATTAGATTCCCTTTTGATTTACTCATTTTCTCCCCATCCGTTCCAGGAATCAACATCGTATCTTTTTGTACAATTACCTCTGGCAATACTAAGGTTTCTCCCATTTGATGATTAAACCTTCCCGCTACATCTCTTGTCATTTCTAAATGTTGCATCTGATCTTTTCCCACCGGAACCAACTCGGCATCATACAATAAAATATCTGCAGCCATTAACATCGGGTAGGTAAATAAACCTGAATTTACATCTTCTAATCGGTCAGCTTTGTCTTTAAAGGAATGTGCAAGAGTCATTCGTTGATAAGGAAAGAAACAACTTAAATACCATGTTAATTCGGTTGCTTCAGGAACATCAGATTGGCGATAAAAAACCATTTTTTCAGGGTCTAACCCGCATGCTAACCAAGCTGCAGCGGTACTGTATGTATTGGTTCTTAATTCTTGGGCATTCTTTATTTGTGTTAAAGAATGTAAGTCTGCAATAAATAAAAAAGACTCATTATTCGGGTCATTTCCCATTTCTATTGCTGGTAATATTGCTCCCAATAAATTTCCTAAGTGAGGTGTTCCTGTACTTTGTACTCCTGTTAAAACTCTTGCCATGGAGCAAAAATATATTTTTTAACCTTAGTGATAAAGTAAAAAGACGATTAAGTGTGATTAGTAAAAAAAGAATTGCTTTGCATATCTTTGCTGGTTCAAAATGAAAAAGATAAAAGAAATACTTGGTGGAATCTGGAAAATTTACGTTTTCATCTGGTTCCTTCTATTGCTCCTTCTATTGTATCCTTTTTATTTGATTTTTTGCTTAAATGAAAAACACTTTAACAAAGCCTTTAATTTACTGTTGGTCCACACACGAATACTGATGTTTTTTACCGGTATATTTATGCAAGTAAAAAACAAGCATTTCATTAAAAAGGGTCAAGCTTATGTAATTACTCCAAATCATTCCTCTTATTTAGACATTGTAATTTTGTACCAGACATTCACCCAATACTTTGTGTTTATGGGCAAAAAATCATTGGCAACAGTTCCATTATTCAATATCTTTTTTAAAAAGATGAACATTACAGTTAATCGGAAAAGTGCCGCTGATGGAAAACGAGCTATCGATAGGTGTGGCAACGAATTGGATAAAGGACATAGTGTCGTCTTGTTTCCTGAAGGAACAATATCTGTAGATGTTCCAGAGATGTTAAAGTTTAAAAATGGAGCATTTAAATTGGCTATTGAAAAACAAGTTCCTGTTATTCCAATTACTTTTTTTACCAATTATAAACGCTTGGAAATGGCCGGGTTGTTTTCTGGAAAAGCTGGCCCTGGTGTTGCCAAAGCAGTCATTCACGAACCTATACCAACTAAAGGAATGACAGAAGAGGATGTTGTCCCTTTGCGTGATAAGGTTTATAACATTATTAATAACGAATTAATAGCTTACAGTAAAAGATAAAATGCTTGCATTAAACCTTTTGTGTTTTGTTGTGTCTTAATACAAGACAAGTCATTCACATTAAAACAAGCCTTTTAAACATGAAAAATTCTGCCAAATTATTAACAACAATAGTTTGTTCAATTACTGTAACCGCTGGGTATGGTCAAACTTACCCTATTGTTGATACCGATGTTCAAGATTTTTATAATAATACTGCTATCATTTCATCCCCGTCATCTGGCCAAGCATTTTATGGACAAGATGCATCTTACAATGGAAACCAACCTTCGTATACTGATAATGGTGATGGTACTGTAACTGATAATGTTACTGGTTTGATGTGGGAACAAGATATGGGAGTAAAAATAGCTTATTATGATGCATTTACAAAAGCAGCTACTTCAACATTGGGTGGGCATACTGATTGGCGAGTACCAACCATAAAAGAATTGTACTCTTTAGCTCAATTTAGTGGTAGGTGTTATGGAGATAATGCTATGTATAAGTTTATTGATACGGTTTATTTTAACCAACCTGTTGGAAATACGGGAATTGGTGAACGAGAAATTGATGCACAAACATGGTCTAGTACTAAATACGTTGGCTTAACTATGGGGGGTGACTCAACGGTTTTTGGATACAATTTTGTTGATGGAAGGTTAAAAGGTTATCCTATGTACCAACCACCTTCCTTTACTGTTCCAATGACCATGTATTTCAGGATGGTAAGAGGTGCTACCTCTTATGGTATTAATAATTTTGTAGATAACGGTGACGGAACAATTACTGATAATGCAACAGGATTAATGTGGCAACAAGCGGACGATGGAACAACTCGTGATTGGGAAAACTCATTATCTTATGCAGAAAATTTATCTCTTGCTGGGCATAATGATTGGCGTTTACCAAATGCTAAAGAACTTCACAGTATTTTAGATTATACGCGTTGCCCTGATGTAACAAATTCACCAGCCATTGACCCTCTATTTTTCTGTACCACATTTAACGATCCAAGTGGTGCTCCTGGTCAATATGGCTATTATTGGACTAGTTCTCCACTAATGGATGGTCCATCACCTTATACCGATGCTGTTTACATTCCTTTTGGTGAGGCACAAGGTGAAATGGAAAGCCCTCCAGGTTCAGGTAGTTTTGTTCTGATGGATACACATGGAGCGGGCTCCCAAAGAAATGATCCTAAAACGGGTATTCCTGCTAACTACCCTCAATATTTTGGACCACAAGGAGATGTGCTGTACGTTTTTAATTATACAAGGGCCGTAAGAAATGCTGGAACAACGTCAATAAATGAAGAATCCACTCTTAAATTCAACATATATCCAAATCCTGTCATAGATCAACTTACTATAATTGGCGAAGTAGATTATATCCAAATCTATGACGTTTCTGGTAAATTAATTTTGGAGAAAAACACGTTAATAAATAAGGTAATTGACGTCTCGAAGCTTGAATCGGGTTACTATATTGTTCATGCCAATAAAGATGACAACAAGGTTGTTAAAAAGATAATAATTCAATAGTTAGGGTTATTTTGTTTGAGAAAAGTCTCTGAATTGATCAGAGACTTTTTTTATTGTAATACTGTTCAGCAGCTAATTGTTCTGCTTTTTTCTTAGTAAAAGCTATCCCTTTCCCTTTGAACTCCTTATTAACAAGCAATACTGCAGTATAAAGTTTCTCGTTTTTTTCTTCTTGCTCTGTTATTTCAAAATCAAAACTGAGCTTCTCTTTTTGGCACCATTCAATAACCCTACTCTTAAAATCCGTTTCGGTTTGCATCACCTCATCAATATCAATGTGATTTTGCAATAACTTTTCTTCTACAAATTTTTGTGCAAAACCATACCCTTTATCTAAATAGATCGCTCCAATTAACGCTTCCAGAGCATCTCCGTAAATTGATTTTGACGCTCTATCCAAATTTGATTTAATCAGTTCTTGAAGGCCTATTTTAACCCCAAGATTGTTAAGCGTTTGTCTACTTACCAAACGTGATCTCAACATTGTTAAATAGCCTTCGTCCTTTTTAGGAAATTTATTAAAAAGGTAATGAGAAATGATGCTATCTAAAATAGCATCACCTAAAAACTCAAGTCTTTCGTTACTTTCGAAAGACTTGAGCTGGTTATTTTGTGTGAGTGATTTGTGTAAAAAAGCTTGTTGGTATATCGAAATTTGATGCGGATAAAATCCAATTATTCGTTCTAATGTTAGTCCGAATTCATCTTTTTTTCGAAAGACTCTTTTTAAAAAAGGCAACTACGCTTCGTATTTTTTAAAGATAACTGAAGCATTGTGTCCACCAAAACCAAAGGTATTACTTAATGCTGCCCTTACTTCTCTTTCTTGAGCTTTATTAAATGTAAAGTTCAATTTTGGATCAAAAGATTCATCATCTGTAAAATGATTAATGGTCGGAGGAACAATATTTTCCTTAACAGCCATTAAAGTTGCCATTGCTTCTAATGCTCCTGCAGCCCCTAATAAATGACCTGTCATCGATTTTGTTGAACTGATATTTAGATCATAGGCATGATCTCCAAACACTCTTAAAATGGCTTGAGATTCTGCAATATCACCTAAAGGTGTAGACGTTCCATGAACATTGATGTAATCAATTTCAGTAGCATCCATGCCTGCATCACTTAATGCATTTTTCATCACATTAGTAGCCCCTAATCCTTCAGGGTGTGGTGCCGTCATATGGTGAGCATCGGCAGACATTCCTCCACCAACAATCTCTGCATATATTGTTGCTCCACGTGCAATTGCATGTTCGTATTCTTCTAAAATTACAGAAGCTCCACCTTCTCCCATTACAAAACCATCTCTTTCCTTATCAAAAGGACGAGAAGCTGTTTCCGGAGAATCATTTCTTGTTGACAGTGCATGCATTCCATTAAAACCACCCATTCCTGCTTCATATATAGAAGCTTCAGAGCCTCCTGAAACAAAGACATCAGCCTTTCCTAATCTGATGTAATTAAATGCATCGATTAACGCATTGGTTGATGAAGCACATGCTGCAACAGTTGTAAAGTTTGGTCCTCTAAACCCAAACTCCATAGATATAAGTCCTGAAGCAATATCTGCAATCATTTTAGGAATGAAGAAAGGGTTAAACCTTGGAGTTCCATCTCCTTCAACAAAATTGGTTACTTCTTCTTGAAACGTTTTTATTCCGCCAATTCCTGATCCCCAAATAACACCAACTCTATCTTTATCAACCGATTCGATATCCAATTTGGAATCTGCAACAGCTTCTTTTGCTGCTATTAATGCAAACTGTGTATAAGGGTCAATCTTTCGCCCTTCTTTTCTTTCAAAATAATCTGCTACATCATAATCTTTTACTTCACAAGCAAATTGTGTTTTAAACTTTGATGCATCAAATCTCGTAATTGGAGCACATCCACTAACCCCAGCTTTCAAATTTTTCCATGTTTCAGGAAACGTTTTCCCTAAAGGTGTAATTGCCCCTAATCCTGTTACTACAACTCTCTTTAATTCCATTGAGATGATTGATTAAATTTATTACTATAAATTGAAATAGCCTTGAATTGAAATTCAAAGCTATGTCAATTAATCTATAAGAACGCTAATTATTTTGCGTTATCTTCAATGTATTTTACAGCGTCTCCAACTGTAGCAATTTTTTCTGCTTGATCATCTGGAATTGCGATATTGAATTCTTTTTCGAATTCCATAATTAGTTCAACTGTATCTAATGAATCAGCTCCTAAATCATTTGTAAAGCTTGCTTCCATAGTCACTTCATTTTCGTCAACTCCTAATTTATCAACGATAATAGATTTTACACTTCCTGCGATATCTGACATGTTATATTTTTTTTAATTGTTATTAAGGTGCAAAGAAAATTATTTATCTCTACATAATCAAATTATTTTTAATTAATCGTAACGAACCATTACTTCATTTAACGACTTTCTATGTATATCAGGCACTTCAGCATCATTTGCCGCGTATCCAACTGGCAATAATAAATACGCTCGCTCATTTTCTGGCCTATTTAAGACTTTCGTAAGAAAATTCATTGGACTTGGTGTATGCGTAAGCGTTACCAAGCCAGCATTATGTATGGCTGAAATCAACATTCCACAAGCAATTCCAACCGATTCATTTACATAATAATTGTTTCGTTTTTCTCCGTCTATGGTTTCATGGGCTCTTTTAAAAACTACAATTATATAAGGTGCTATTTCTATGAATGGTTTTTCCCAATTGGTTCCAAAAGGTTCTAAATCTTCTATCCAACGGTCACTCATTCTTTTGGAGTAATTCTCTTTCTCTTCTATTTCCGCAGCATCTCTAATTTGTTTTTTTATCTCCGGATTAGAAATAACACAAAAGGTCCATGGTTGTTTATGTGCTCCCGATGGCGCTGTAGATGCAGCTTTCACAATATTTTCAATAATTTTAATGTCTACTGGTCTATCAGAGAACTCTCGTATAGAACGCCTTTGATCTAACAATTGATAAAAATTCTCGCTGTTGGTTTCTTGCTCCTCTTTTGTTAATTCTTTTTGTTGGTATGGAATAAATTTTTGAGTCATCTTTTATATTTTTGAGCGTTGAAGATAATAAATTCTATGATACGGATTGCAATTTTTGCTTCAGGAAGTGGTTCAAATGCCGAAAATATTGCTAATTATTTTAGTGACAACCCTTCCGTTGATGTTTCATTGATACTAACAAACAATCCAAGCGCTTTTGTAATAGAAAGAGCTAAAAATTTGGGGATAAAATCACTTGTTTTTCAAAAAGATAATTTTTTAAAAAATGACGATATTTTGCATTTTTTAGTCAAAAATGATATAGAATTGATCGTTTTGGCTGGTTTTTTGCTAAAAATACCCGAAAATCTGATAAAATCGTTTCCAAATAAAATCATAAATATTCATCCTGCTCTGCTTCCAAGATATGGCGGAAAAGGAATGTATGGAGACAAAGTTCATGAGTCAGTAATTAATGCTAAAGAATCAGAATCTGGCATTACCATACATTATGTAAATGAGCATTATGATGAAGGTGAGATTATATTTCAAGCGAAATGCAACATTGAGCCAACAGATACTCCTGGTGATTTAGCTGGTAAAATTCATGCTCTGGAGTACGAACATTTTCCTAAAGAAATAGAAAAGCTATTGCGTTAATCTTCGGGTATCACATCAAAAACAAACCCTTGATCCAATAGGTACTCAATTGATTTTGGCAATGCATATTTTAGCTTTTCTGAAGCTTTTACACTATCATGAAACACAATTACGGAACCTGATTTAGTATTTTTAATCACATTGTTAAAGCATTTTTCAGGAGTCGTTTTAGGGTCAAAATCTCCACTTAACACATCCCACATGACTACTTTATACACTTCAGTTAATTCAGAAATTTGACTCTTCTTAATCCTTCCATACGGAGGGCGAAACAAGTTTGCATTTAACAACTCATTGGATTTTTTAATGTTGTTTAGGTAGTCTTCATCGTCTGTATCCCAACCGCTGAGATGGTGGTAGGAGTGATTCCCTACTGTGTGTCCATCATTTATTATTCTCGAATATATGGTAGGGTTTTTTACAGCATTGCAGCCCAAACAAAAGAAGGTCGCTTTAATGTTGTGTTTCTTTAAAACATCCAATACCCACTCCGTTACTTCAGGAGTAGGGCCATCATCAAACGTAAGGTAAATTTTGTTTTCTTCATTGGGTATATCCCACACTAAACGAGGATAATACTTTTTAATAATACCGGGTGATTTTGCTAAAAACATCTATTCTACAGCCGCTTCATCTGGACCAACAAGGTTATTGACTATTCTCTCTGCAATCAGAGGAAATTGAACTTTGATAATTTTATCTATGTCATTTTGTCCAGAAGCAAACCTAGATTTAATGGCTCCACTACTCACCTCTTTTCCGGCATCATCAAAAATAGTATAGTGTACTTTTATTTCTCTTTTGTACTGCTCCTCGGCAGCTTGGTAAGCATCGTTGGCTGCCCTTTTAATGTCAAGCTCGTTAATGAAAACATAGTACGATGCTCCGTATTTTTTATTCAAATTAGGCAAAAGCTTTTCGTTGGTCAACTTTGTTTTCATGTACTTTTCGCGATTGTCAACTTGAGAAACGACTTCTCCATTTTGGATTCCAGCTTCAATGTACTCTCCTTCTTTTTCCTTCTTCTTGAACTTTCCAAGTAATTTTTTTCCTACGGGTTCTTTTTTTACCACAACTTCTTCTGGAACCACCTCATATTTATACCCAATAGAATTATAGATGTAAGCCAATTCTTTTACTGATTCTTTAGGTTCAATGGAGTAGAATGACAACGGATTGTAATACGCTTTTAATGAAATAAAAATCTCTCGATCTAATGCCGCTCTAAATTTTGCTTTAATCTCTTGAAAATTCATTCCATTTTTAAGTGCCAAATCTCTATCGATATCTGAGAGGTACATTTTAGACTCAAAGGGAACAACTAAAACTGAAGACTTATTGGTAACCACCGTTTCATCGGAATTACCTGTTGTGGTACTTTGTGCGTTAACTGCTACTGCACTTGCAATAGCAAATAAACAAATGACTATTTTTTTCATTGTTTTTAGGTTTAGAATAAACGTTACAAGTAAAACTACTCTAATTTGATATTAGTATAGCTCACACAAACACTGTTTTTAAACAGTTGTAAGTTAATTACTAACCCTTTTGCAAAGTCAATGCCGAAAATTCAGGAAGTTAAAATCTTAGCCAATCGGTGTTCGCATAGATCATGAATGCCAATAGTAAAACCATTCCTCCAATCTGTGCATACTCCATCATTTTTTCGTTTGGTTTTCTTCGTGTAATCATTTCATAAGACAAGAACATCACATGACCTCCATCAAGAGCAGGTATAGGAAGTAAATTCATAAAAGCAAGTACCAAAGAGATCCAGGCCGTTTTTTCCCAGAAATTTTGCCATTTCCATTTGGGGCCAAATAGTTTGCTAATGGTAGCAAACCCACCCATTCCTTTATATGCTCCTGTGCTTGGGTTCACCATTTTCTTAAACCCTCTGTAATACTTTACTAATTCTTCTTGGGCTTTAGAAGCACCTCTTGGAAAACAAGAAAAGAAAGTGTATTCCAGTGTTTTGGTCTCATAAAAACCAATTTCATCCAATTCATCAAGGCTATATGCATAGGGAGCCAAACCAACAATATTAGAGTCTGGCATATGTAATGGAATAGACATGACCTGTCCTTCGCGTCTTACTTTTATTTCAACGTCTTGATCAGAGAATTGCTCCGCTACCGCTTTAAATTCATCATAATACTTTATGGAAATGTCATTGATTCCTACAATTTCATCTTTTAATTCAAAACCGGCTTCCTCTGCAACATACCCATCACGAATTCCAGCAATCGTAAATGGCATCCTGTACATCATAATCCCGCCTTCTCTGTTATCCATGAGCTTACCTAAAACATCTACAGGAACAGTTAGGGTTTCTTTTTGACCTTTACGTTCAACAACAACTGTTTCTGCGTAAAGCATGTTCTCCAAGGTATTTGAAAAACTATTGAAGGACTCTCCATTAATGGTCAGTATTTTATCACCCGTTTGTAATCCTATTTCTTCTGAAATTACTTCATTGGTAACCCAAACACCATCCGTTAAATTCTCATTTGGTAAATACTTTTCACCATACGCCATTAATACAAAACTGTAGATAAGAAATCCGACAATGAGGTTAACAATAATTCCACCTAACATGATAATTAATCGCTGCCAAGTTGGTTTAGAACGAAACTCCCATGGCTGTGGTTCCTTAGCCATTTGTTCTTTATCCATGCTCTCATCAATCATTCCTGCTATTTTAACATAGCCCCCTAACGGCAACCAGCCTATACCATATTCTGTTTCTCCAATCTTTTTCTTGTAAATAGAAAACCAAGGATTAAAAAATAAATAAAAGCTTTCTACTTTCGTTTTGAAAAGTTTTGCAGCAACAAAATGCCCTCCTTCATGAAGAACCACCAATATTGAGATACTCAGCAATAATTGTCCACCTTGTATTACGTATTCCATTTCTTTAAATTAGATTTCGAGCGAAGTTAGGTATTATTTAGATAAGAGATGATGCAAATTTTCTTGTTTCAGCATCGGTTGAAACATAGTCTTCGTAAGTCGGGGTTTTAATGAACTCCATTTCCTCCATACTCCTTTTATTGATCTCAGCAATTTCCAAAAACTTGATTTTATCGTTTAGGAAAGCTTCAACAGCTATTTCGTTTGCAGCATTCAAAACACAAGCAGTATTTCCTCCTTTTTCCAATGCCAAATAGGCTAAGGAAAGGTTTAGGAATGTGTCGGTGTCCGGTTGTTCAAAAGTCAATTCAGGGTAAACCATAAAATTGAATCGTGGTGATTTGGAAGTAAATCGATAAGGGAATGATAAAGCATATTGTATTGGATGCTTCATATCTGGCAACCCCATTTGAGCCTTCATACTTCCATCCTCAAACTGAACAACGGAATGAATGATAGACTGTGGGTGAACAATAACATCTATTTGATCTGGTTTTAGGTTAAACAACCACTTCGCCTCAATCACTTCCAGCCCTTTGTTCATAAGCGTAGCCGAATCAATCGTGATTTTCGCTCCCATGTCCCAATTGGGATGCTTCAACGCTTGCTCTTTTGTTGTGTTTTGTAGGTCCTCTTTTTTCTTCCCTCTAAAAGGTCCTCCCGAAGCTGTTAAATATATTTTTTCAATTTTATTTTGAACCTCTCCTGTTAAACACTGAAAAATAGCACCATGTTCTGAGTCTACGGGTAAGATGACAACACCATTCTCAGTAGCCAATTTAGTGATGAGTTCTCCAGCAACCACTAAGGTTTCTTTATTGGCTAACGCAATACTCTTTTTAGCTTTTATCGCATGAATGGTAGGAAGCAACCCTGCATATCCAACCAATGCTGTTAACACCATGTTGATGTCATCCATTTCAACCACTTGAGCTAAAGCCGCCTCTCCGGTAAATGTTTTGATGTCGTGTTCCCAAAGTTTTTCCGATACTTCATCGAATCTACTTTCGTCAACAATGACTACAACATTTGGTTTAAATTTGATAGCTTGTTCAATTAAGAGTTCAGCATTTTTATTTGCTGTTAACACCTCCACTTGAAATTTGTCTGAATGTTCTTCTATAACCTCTAAAGCCTGAGTACCAATAGATCCTGTTGAGCCGAGTATTGCAATTTTTTTCTTTTCCAATACTTATTTTTTTCTTGAGTTCATTTTAATTTCATCCATTAAAACGCTCTTGGCCTGCTCGTAAGATTTGATGTGAATGTAATGTCCATCTCCTGTTTTTGCAATAGATGACATCGACTTCACAGTCCATTTTTCATTTTTTACACCTACAACAGAAATGGTTACTCCTTTTTTAAGGTTAGACTCCACATTTTTTAAAATCCCTCTATCTCCTTTATCCAAATTAAACGCTCCATCCGTAGCAATAATTACTTGGTTATTTCCTCCTTCAATGGTGTTTTCTCTTGCCACTTGATAGGCTCTTTTAATTCCTTTTCCTCCTGCTGTATACCCACCAGCTGTTAAGTCTTTTATGAGTTGCATAATGCTGGCTTTATCTGTAACGTATTGCGATTCTAATAGCACATCTGTTGAGGATGCATACGTTACAATTGCCAACTTGTCTATTGGGCGAAGTCCATTTAACAGCTCAATCATAGAAGCTTTTAATAAATCTAATCTTCCTTTTTGTTTCATAGAAACAGAAATATCTATACAAAAGACCACGTTGTTCGGTGCAAATAAATTAACTGGTAATTCTTTTGTAGAAACAGTATCTTCAGGCTCAATCACTACCACTTCTTCAACAATCGTATCTTCTTTTGCCGCTATTATTTCTTCCTCTGTTGGTTCGCCCAACTGAAATTCTATGGAATTGTTTTTTTCATTTACATAAAAGTCGGTTTCCTTGGTTCCATAACCCTCAGCATTCACCACAAAATAATAGATCTCCCATTTTAATTTTTGAATGATCTCCCCATTTTTGTCTGTTTTAAGCTGTTTATAGTTCAGTCCATCCCAAATTATTTCTACCGTAGCGTTCTTAATAGGCTCTTTCGTGTTTACATCAACCACCTTAATTTTTAAATCAGATTTTAAATCCTTAGGTTGCTTTTTTGTTGTAAAATCAGGGCATTGCAATGACTCATTAATGTCAAATGTTTTTGCATCTCCCTCTATAGTTAGCGTTATCGGTTCATTGTTTACACTTACCCAAACCGGAACATCTTTTTTAAATGCTCCTTTCTTTTTAGGAGTGTATTTTATCCGAACAATTATAGTGCTATCTGGTAAAATTTCTTTCTTAGAAAATTTCACATCTATTCCATAAGGTTCCTCTACCCTTAATAAATAAGCCGTTTCTTTCCCCGCATTGGTTAATGTGAAATCAAAGTACTTTTTGTCCTCCTTGTTTATTTCCCCTAAATCATGGTAAGAGGTATTAAAAATAACTTGCCCAGAAAGATTATTCAAGAAGAATAATCCAATTAGTATGGTAAGTATTTTATTCATGTTTTTGTATGAGGCAAATTTGCTGCCAAATTAAAATATGTGTACAAATTTACTATTTGTTTTTACAAAATTAAATATGATTTCTTTCTTCAAAAAAAAAGTTCCTAAATCACACCAATACAGAGAATTATTGGATTGCTAAAAATTAACAAATCTGCTTGCGTTTGTTAAACTATTCGGATTTTGTTAACTTCGTGCAACTTTTGTAAAAACCTACTCGTCAATAGTAAAAAGAATATTATGAAGAACGCCTTACTAATTATTGCATTTATTACCATTTCAATTTCAACATTAGCTCAAAACAATAAAACAGATAAAAGATTGCTTGCTAAATACACCGTTGAAGAACTGAAAACCATTAAAGCTGAAAACCCTAAAGAATACAAGTTTATCAACTACTGTATAGAAAATGCTTTTTACATCGCTGAAATGCCCCAAGAAAAAGTGAAGGCGAACCCATCAAAGTTTGGAGAGGTTAGCATAAAGAACATTTCAAAAATTGATTTTTATCAATTAAACATTGATTTAAAAGAAAATGACTACCAATCTTTTGTCATTAAAGGCACCAAAAAGATATTAATTGTTAAATCAAAAAATCACATTTTAAGAGAGTTAAATAAAAAATAACATGAAGAAACTTATCGTTATCGCAATTGCACTTGTTTATTCATCAGTATCATTTTCTCAAATACTGATTACAGATCCTGATTTAGACACACTAAATCCTTTGGATTGTGCTGCTAATGCTGGTCCTGCACCAAACTTTTTTGACTCTGGAAATAATTCAGCTAATTATGGACCTAACGAAAATGAGGTAATTACTATTTGTCCTGATTTTGCTGGAGGAACTTCTAAATTGGCCCTAACTTTTGGAATAAATACAGGGTTATTATTTGGAGTAGATGCAAGTGATACGGTTTACGTTTATGATGGCCCAAATACTTCATCACCTTTATTAGGTGCTTATAATACGAACAATGCTCCAACTGGTTTTAACCATGTTGCAAGTTTTATAAATAACCCTAGTGGCTGTTTAACTGTTCAGTTTGTTTCTGATGGTGCCGTTGAAGGTATTGGTTGGGATGCGAATGTAACTTGTGTTACCATTCCACAGCCATTTGAACCAAAAATGGCAGGCTATTTAAATGGTGCTGGTCCTGATATCATCAACCCTGCTGATACAGGTTATGCAGATGTTTGTTTTGATGATTCTATTATGTTTGTGGCTACTGGTGTTTTCCCTTACTCTTCTGATGTTACTGGGGTTGGTTATTCTCAAAATGCTGGAAATGTAACTTTTGACTGGACATTTAGTGATGGAACACAAGCGACAGGAGATACGGCTTGGTTTAAACCTCCTGCCAGAAGCGGATACATTGTTACACTAAAAATTACAGACTCATTTCCTCAATCACAATCCATACAATCTAAAGTGAGGGTTTCTACTATACCCAGTTTTACTGGGGTACTTATTAACAGAGATACTGTTTGTGTGGGTGACACAACACTTATAGTTGGCGCTGTTACATCTTCCGATACTTCTGGTGTAGACCCCACAAGTTCTAATTTCCAATTGGGAGGAACTTTTGCAGGGTTAACATGGTTACCTGATGGTAGTGGATTAAATTATACGACAACGGTTGGTATTAGCGGTTTTTTACCTGCACAAACCATTACTGCTGCAAGTGATATTCAAGAATTAAGCATTACCATGGAGCACTCTTATTTGGGAGATTTGGAGATGTTATTGGAATGCCCAAATGGTACGCAAGCAACTATTTTTAATAGCTACTCTCCAGGAATTATTCCAGGTGGATTTAATGGGGGAGGAACCTACTTGGGAGATGCCTTTGACAACAACTTGGGAACACCAGGGGTTGGTTGGGAATACAAATGGTCTACAGTAAACGCAACCTGGGGTAGTTTTCCAACAGAATTTGCTGGAGGAAACACTGTTCCAACCACAATATCAGCTGGTCAAGCGATGAACCCTGCGGGAATTTACCTGCCAGAAACCTCTTTTGCCAGTTTTATTGGTTGCCCTATTAATGGAAACTGGACCATTACAGTTAGAGATAATTTAGGTGTTGATGACGGATATATTTTCGAATGGGGGATTGTATTTGATCCAAACATTAACCCTAACCAAGAAACTTATGTTCCTAATATTGTTTCTGCCCAGTGGCTTTCTGGTGCAACTGTATTGCCTGGATTGCCTACAGATACTTTTATTGTGGTGTCTTCAAACTCCCCAGGAACTTTTGGGTATACCATGCAAGTAATTGATAATTTTGGATGTACTTATGACACTACTGTTTTTGTAGAATTTATACCTGTACCATCTATAGAGGTTGTTGGATCTTTTGCCTGTGCCGGACAGTATCAAATGGCTAATACAACATCATATGCAGGAGGAATTTGGACGTATTCTGGTCCTGGAACCGCCTCTTTTTTACCGAACCAAAATGTAGAAAATCCTTTAGTTAATGTTAATGTTAATGGCACTTATGCCTTTACCTTTACAGATAACTATTGTAACTTGGATAGTACCATTGATGTCTATTTTGCCGATTCGGTATTTGTTGACTTGGTTACAGCAGATTTCTGTGTAGGTGATGCTGCCACGCTGGATGCCACCTCTCAAGTTGTTGAGGCCTCCTATTTGTGGAGTAATGGACTCACCTCTCCAACTATTGATGTAACTGATTCTGGAGCTTATTATGTGGCTGTAAGTGGGCTATGTAACGTTGCCGCTGATACGGTAACGGTAACTACTATGATTTGTGACATTTTTGCGCCTAATGTAATTACACCAAACGATGATGGTGAAAATGATGCCCTCTTCTTTGAGGGGTTGGATCGTTACCCGGGAAGTCACTTAGTCGTGTTTAACCGATGGGGAAAAAAGATCTATGAAAACGAAAATTACCTCAACGACTGGAGCCCATCAGATCTTTCTGATGGAACTTACTTCTACATTTTAACACCTGGTGGAATATTAGAAGCCGATGTGATTACGAATTCGGTAACGGTATTTAATAAAAAGTAAATAAACCTTTATAGCAAAAAAAGGGAAGCATGTGCTTCCCTTTTTTTGTTTTATACCATTAACTTTAACATAAAATATACGTTATGTAAAAAGGCCCCATGCTATGATGAAAAGATTAACAAGGGCTAAAAGAACGGCTGCCCCACCAATTACTTGTAATATAATTTTGACTATTTTAACCCTACCAAATAAGAATCCCATCGAATAAATTACACCCCCCATTACAAGTAACATAAACTGAAAAATTACGGGAACTATAAACATGAAATAAATATAACAAAGATATTTGAGGAAGGGTTATTCCCATTTCAAATTTGAAAGGAATTCATACCATTCAGGTTTTAAATACAATGCCAATACAATCATTAAGGTTCCGAATGTTATATAAATCATTCTTGCTGGCGTTCTGCCAATTGATTTAGCTATTGCACCAGCTAACCCATTATCAAAAAAGATGTTCCAATTAAGAATGCTTCCTACTATAGTCCAAGCTCCACCAATAAGTGCAATATATGGCAAGACCAATTCCTTTAACTCACTTAGGTTAATTTCTTCCATCCCCAAGTAAAATTTTTCTTCCTATTATAAATTGTGGAACTGTGAAAAATGAGAAAATAACAATGTAACTCACAACAAGAACAGTGTCCATGGCACCAGATATTTCATCTGGCATACTTGAAAATTCAGACGTGATAGTTTCATTACCTGAGATTGTGGAAGTGTAAGATATTACACCTAAAACAGAGATAATCGCGAGTAGAATATTTATGAGAAACTTATATGATCCCAATTTTTTATAAAATAAACCAAAGAGAAGATAACCTACTCCTAATAACATAAGATAAGGAAGGTATTCAAGGAAAATAGTATGCATCGTATTAAAGTAATCTATCTCATCGCCCATTTGGTTTTCAACTGTTGATATCATCATTTTCTGAAGATAGACTATCAAAAGAGAAAATCCCCCGTAAAAAAAATAACAAGCTCCTGTAGAGTAACTAATGATACGCCCAACATTCTTGTTCTGTTTCTTTACTTCAGTCATTCAATAAATATACAATATCAATAGTTTTCGAAAATCCACATTAAAACTCTAAAGGAAGTTAAAAATAAGAAAGGAAAAGAGAAGAAGACTATTACCGTGCGAATCCATTGAGAGCGTATCCTATTTTGAATAAAGTGCCAGACACATACTGATCCTCCAATTGCAATTCCTATTGAAACAAGAGAAACTATAATAAATACCATAATCATCCTATAAACATAAAGAAGTCTCTTTCTATTCCAACTGCCCAGCCAACACCACCGTTTTCTTAAACGATTTTACATCACCATCCACACCAAAAGCTTCTACAAAAATGATGTAAATGCCTATACGTGCTTTCTCGGCATTTTCGTTAATGCCATCCCAACTGAAAGTTCCTGATGCACCTAACAATTCACTTTGGATCAAGTTTCTTATTAACCTTCCTTTGGAATCATAGATGATAATGCTCGCTACAAATCCTGGGTTAGGAAATTGATAGGCAATGTTCACTACATCATCTACACCATCGTTATCTGGAGAGAAAGTAGCAGGAGAAATGGTAATCTCACCACCATCGGTATTCGCTTTTAAGTATTGAGAATTCTCATAACCGGGTGTTGCAAAACCAACATCTTCGGCAGCAGAATGCCAATTGGTTTCATCAGTACTTGGTCTATCGTAATCGATTCGTTCTAAGGATACGCCATCTTCACTGTTCAACAACGCAAAGTGCATGTCATCGGTATAATGAAAACTGTCTACCGGCATGTTTAAGTTATTGATGAGGTAAACACTACCTTCATCATTACTATACGTTGGTAAAGCCGCCATTTGTAAAAATGCATCCGCCACAGAATTGATGTACTCGTCTTGCACATTTTGAGCGTCTTTGGTTAAGAGTACGAATTCGCCTGGTAATATCAATTTTGGATTGCTTGTTAACTCGTCATAATTGTCAATGCTGTCATTGTCTAAATTGGCCAAATTCCACCCTTGAATGTTAATGAACTTGTTGGAGTTGTTGTAAATTTCTACAAAATCAGACCCTCCTGTGTAAGGGTTAAACAGTACTTCGTTAATGATTAGGTCTCCTGCAAATCCTTGCTCCGGCAATGCAAATACAGCTGTGTTGTTTGACCCTATGACATTGCCCACACAATCAAAAGCACCCGTTACGGTAACCACATATTTTATTTGAAAAGTTAGCTTATTGCTCAAGTTCAACTGTACATTTTTACTGTCAATGATTTGAATCGTTCCAATCGTAATCCCATTGTCAATGACATAAATAGCCGCCATCATCCCAGCATTGTCTAAGGGCTCGCTGAAAGTAACCATCACAGTAGAGTCGTCTATTGCATTGGCTTCGGTAAGCATTGGCAAAACGACATCTGGGTTAGCTCCAAAAGCAGTATTCTGTGTTCCTGGTGTTCCTCCAAACCATTTGGCAGAAGCAATCCAATTTTCTGCTTCTCCACAAGGATTGTTGGGGTCTATCATCTCTAAACTCCAACCGCCATCTTTTTTGTTGTCATCTCGATACCACGTATCGTAATAATGAACTTGGTGAACCAGGTTCGTATCAGGGCTTGAGATTGTAATCTCATCGTCTGCATTGTTTAGCGATGGGAAACTGTTTACGGTAATTACTTTTCCAAAAGGTGAATACTGATTTGCAAAAGCATCATCACAAACAATAACATGTTCTCCCGGTAAAATTTTTCCCGCATTCAATTGATCCATGCTGGTTAAATCAGAAATCCAGCAATTGGTTAAGTCAATAATTTTTGTAGTGGTGTTGTACAACTCTAAATAATCCTCTGTTGGTAAACCCATCGTAGGAGAAGGGTCTGCAAACAATTCGTTGATCACTATTTCATACTTCAAAGGTGCTTTGCCGATTCCAAAATCAATAAAGTTTGGGTTTAATAAGTTTCCAGAACAGTCATTTGCTCCAACGATTGTTAACGTATAAACCGTTGATGAATCCAAGGCTGGATTAACGGTAATCGTCACCCCTTGATTGTCATTGTTCACTGTAACCAAGGTTACTGAAATTCCTCCTGTAATGGTATACACCGCATTTGCTAAACTGGTGCTGTCCATCGTTTCGTTAAACAAAGCACTAATTTGAGTGGTGCTAATAATGTTTACCGAGGCAATTAGTGGTGCTGTCGCATCTGGCAAGGTATCAAAAACAGAATTTTGTGTTCCTGGTGTTCCCCCATTTGGATCAGATGAAGCAATCCAATTTAAGGAATTACTACACGGGTGTTTTGGGTTAATTCTTTCTAAAGTCCAACCACCATCATCCTTTACAGCATCTTGATACCAACTGATGTCGTACTTTACAATGTCCAACACATTACTGTTGTCATCCATCAACGTTAAACTATCGCCTCCATTGGTTAATGCAGTAAACGAACTTACGCCTATTACATCTCCATAAGGCGTATACAATGCAGTATCGTTCACATCACAAATAATCACATAGCTGTCTGGCGCCAACACAAAATTAGGAAGTGTTTTAGCTGTGGTTGAATTTATAAATTGCCAATTGTTGAGGACAAATGCATTATTAGAAGTATTGTATATTTCCACAAATTCTTCTATCGGCAAACTCACTTGTGGGTTTGGGTCAGGAAAAACTTCATTGATAACCACATCCCCAGCATTCGGTGCAATAACTAAGATATAAATGAAAGGCTGAACGATTCCTGCAGTTGCATTTGACAAGGTATCTTCTACATTGCTAATGGTTAAATTATAAGGTTGTCCGTTTACAAAAGGTGTGGCAAAAGTTAAGTGTACAATGGAAGAATCCAATGCATCTCTAACGGCTAAACTCGGGGTTCCTATTCCTACATCAACAGAATAATTGGTTAAGGCTTGAGCAGTTGTTAAATCAACTGGCTCATTAAAATACGCATCTAAATTGGTGGAGTTCACAACAATAAGAGAGTCTATTAATGGTGAAGCCGTATCTCCTAAAATTGGCCCTACACTAAAATTATCGAAGAAATGACTGTTAACTGGCCCAGCTGCTCCCGATTGGGTTATGGCTATTCCAAAAAAGTTAGAAACATTCACCGAGTTATCCATGACACTTCCTATAGACACCAAACTGCTCGCTGCGCCATCATCATAAAACAAGGTCCAATTGTCAGCAGCATCTCTTGTAACACGAACATCAAATGGGTTATTAGAACTACTGTTCACCACCCCGTCAGGTCCATCTATTAATATGGTAGGCGCTCCTGCAACTATTTTATACAATGAAACTTCGTCCGGAGTTCCTCCGATTCTTACAAAGTAACCATCGTTTGGGGTGGTAACATTTGCAACATCAGACATTAAATATACATCCACAAAATTGGCTCCTGAAGTACCAAACTGCATGTTAAAGAAAAAGTCCCATTGTGCATTAGCGGCTAACGTAGAAGGGGTGCTCAAGTAATAAACATTGGCAACTGCACTTTGTGAATTCAATTGATTGGCGGTTACGGTAAACAAACCGTTATCACCAGACCAAACTGGATTGGCGATAAAATCCCCATCTGTAAAGTCATCTACAAACTGAGCAAAGCTCATTTGTGTTAGAGAAATCAGTGTTAAAATAAGAAGTGCTTTTTTTAGCATAGAATAAAAGTACCCATTTTGTTAATTTATTTGCTTGGAAACACAAGATAGTTAAAATGTAAAATATAATGGGGTTTAAATTGCAATCGTTTCCTTTCTAATAAAATTTAATTCTACTTTTGCTTAATAAAATTTATTAAACATGAAGATAGCTGTAGTTGGTGCCACTGGAATGGTAGGAAACATTATGTTAAAAGTATTAGCGGAAAGAAATTTTCCTGTAACAGAAATCATTCCTGTTGCTTCTGAAAAATCTGTTGGAAAAGAGATTACATTTAAGGGGAATAATTTTAAAGTAGTTGGTTTGCAAACGGCTGTTGAGATGACTCCAGACATTGCTATTTTTTCTGCTGGTGGAGGTACTTCGTTGGAATGGGCTCCAAAATTTGCTGCTGCTGGAACAACGGTCATAGACAATTCTTCTGCTTGGAGAATGAATCCTAACCACAAATTAATTGTTCCTGAAATTAATGCCAATCAGTTAACTGCTGAAGATAAAATAATTGCAAACCCAAATTGCTCGACCATACAAATGGTTTTGGTAATGGACCCTTTGCATAAAAAGTATGGCATTAAAAGAACCATTGTTTCAACGTATCAATCCACTACCGGAACGGGTGTAAAAGCGGTGGAGCAAATGGAAAATGAAAGAAATAATACAGCAGGTGAAATGGCATATCCTTATCCAATTGATAAAAATTGCATTCCACACTGTGATGTTTTTGAAGACAACGGTTATACCAAAGAAGAAATGAAATTGGTGAATGAGCCTAAGAAAATTTTGGGTGATGAAAACTTGAAAATTACTGCAACAGCTGTGCGTGTTCCTGTGGTTGGTGGCCATTCTGAAGCCCTCAACATTGAATTTGATAACGATTTTGATCTCGCTGAAATTCGTAAGGTTTTACATGAAACGGATGGCATTACTTTACAAGACAATACGGACACGAACACTTACCCTATGCCTTTGTATGCAGCAGATAAGGATGATGTTTTTGTAGGTAGAATCAGAAGAGATGAATCTCAACCGAACACCATCAACATGTGGGTGGTTACCGATAACCTTAGAAAGGGTGCCGCAACCAATGCAATTCAAATTGCGGAATATTTAGTTGAAAATAACTTAGTTAACAATGGAAAAATACAGCACGCTTAAAGAATTAATTGCAATTGATTCGCCTACTGGTTATACTGATAATGCCAGTAAATACATTTTTGATTTATTAACCAGTTACGGTTATACTCCAGAATACACTAATAAAGGGGCTGTAAAATGTGCTTTAGGTGCAAATCCAACATTAGCCATTGCTGGTCATGTGGACACTTTGGGAGCAATCGTTTCTGGAATTAAACCTAATGGAACATTAGCTTTTTCTCTTTTAGGAGGGCTTTCTTTAACAGGTGCTGAAGGGGAATATGTAAAAATTATTACTCATTCTGGGAAAACATATACGGGAACTATCTTACTGGACAATCCTTCGGTACATGCTAACAACGAAAAAGAAAAAACGCAGCGTAGCATAAAAAGCATGCACATCAGAATTGATGAAGAGGTTTATACCAAAGAAGATGTTGAAAAAATTGGAGTTGAAGTTGGAGACATTATTTGTGTAGACGTTAAGTATGAAGAGCTGTCCAGTGGTTATATTAAATCACGTTTTTTAGACAACAAAGCAGGATGTTATGTGCTTTTTGAATTGGCAAGAAGACTAAAAGAACAAGGGAAAGAAGCTCCTGTAGAAATTTTCTTTTCAAATTATGAAGAAGTTGGACATGGAGGAACCGTTGGCTATGGTGATTCTATCGAAGAATTATTAGTCATTGACATGGGTGTTTTGGGAGATGATTGTCAAGGCAATGAAGTAAGTTGTTCTATTTGTGCGAAAGATTCTTCCGGCCCTTACGATTATGAATTCAGAAAAAAATTAGTTGACATTGCTCAAAAAAATAAGATCCCTTACAAAGTAGATGTTTATCCTTTTTACGGTTCAGATGGATCTGCCGCATTACGTGCAGGCAACGATTTCAGAGTCGGCCTAATTGGAATGGGTGTCGCTGCTTCCCATGGAACAGAACGGACTCATATAAAAGGAATTGAAGCTACCATTGATTTGTGCTTGGCTTATATAAATAGCTAATAAGCTCCATAATATTTCGTAAACTTGTTTTATGAATGTTCCTTTAATTATTATTATGATCGGGTTGCTCATCTTTGGGGCACACCTTTTTAATGGTCTTTTTAAGTTTACCAAAATTCCTAATGTATTAATCCTATTGGTCATTGGTATTGTTGCTGGTCCTATTTTAGGCTTTGTTAGAGAGGCTCATTTTGGTTCAATCGGACCAATATTTACTTCCATAACCTTAGTTTTAATTCTATTTGAAAGTGGTACTAATCTGAAAATTGGTGAATTGTTCAAATCCATTGGTTCTGCATTTTTACTCACGCTATTTAATTTTATAGCCAGTGCAGTAATTGGAACTTTTGTAGCTGTTACTTTCTTCTCTGATATTGATTTTTTAAGCGCGACATTTTTTGGTGTCATTATCGCAGGAACCTCTTCCGCTGTAGTTATTCCTATCATTAAACAGCTTAAAATGAACGAAAAAGGATACACTACTTTAATGTTAGAGTCTGCATTGAGTGATGTATTGTGTTTAGTAATAGGTTTGGCTTTGTTACAAGCCATGAAACAAGGTGTTTTTGAAATGGGTGACATTTTGAATGCGATATGGAAGTCATTTTTATTTGCTTTTCTTATTGGATTTGCTGGAGGTTTCGTCTGGTCAATTATCATTCGTTTTACCAGAATCATAGAAAACTCTAAGGTGATGAACTTGGCCATTGTTTTTATTATTTATGGCTTAACAGAATACTTAAAATTAAACGGAGGCATTGCCGTTTTAATCTTTGGTATCACATTGGGCAATGCCCATTTACTACAAAAGACTTTCCTGAAAGATGTCTTTCCATCTAAAGAATTGCTTGAAAATGAGAAAGACTTTTTCAGTGAGTTGGTGTTCATTATGTCTACCTTCTTTTTTGTTTACGTAGGTATCTGTATGAAATTTGGTAGTGTTGGGGTCTACCTATTGGCGCTTCTCATTGTTGCCTTGATTATTCTCATAAGGCCTTTGTCCATTAAATTATTGGTGCGTACAAAAATGTCGTTTAAAGATTTAAGCATCATGTCTATAATGGCGCCAAAAGGATTAGTCCCTGCTATTTTAGCTTCTATACCCATACAGTATGGTATGACTGGTGGAGATAACATCCAAATGCTCTCTTTTGCCGTAGTATTGTTAAGCATTTTAATCTGCTCTATTTTGGTAATTATCCTGAGTCAAAATCCATTAAAAATTGGCTACCTCAAAAAGGTTTTAGGTTATAAGGAAGAGGTGGAAATCGCAGAAAATACACTCAAAGAAGAACTTCCTTCTGAAAGCGATGATGGAATAGATTTTAACAACGACAGTGATACACCTCAAGAGCAAGATGGATTTTAAATTGAGGCCCTGGAACATGAACGACATTGATAGCTTGGTAAAACATGCTAACAACAAAAATGTGTCCGACAATTTGACCAACCAATTTCCACATCCTTATTCCAAACAAGACGGAGAAAAATTTATTCAAATGACTTTAGCCCAAAGTCCTACAGCTATTTTAGCCATAGAAGTAGACGGTGAAGCTGTTGGAGGTATTGGGCTTCATGCTCAAACTGATATACACATTAAAAATGTAGAGTTAGGGTATTGGTTAGCAGAACCTTTTTGGGGAAACGGAATTGTGACTCAAGCCGTAAAAGAGATGGTAACATATGGTTTTTCAACATTTTCAGACATTAACAGGATTTTTGCAAGACCGTTTGGAACGAATATTGGTTCACAAAGGGTGTTAGAGAAAGCTGGTTTTATTTTAGAAGGGAAGTTTGAAAAAACACTGTATAAAAATGGCGAACTCTTAGATGAATTAATTTATGCCGTAAGAAGATAATAAAGCTACCTGTAACAAAGTTTATAACACAATCGTCATAACTATAACCAAAATCCTAAATTCTTGAAAAAAACACTTCTCATATCCATTCTTGTTTTAATAGCTTCTGGTTCTATTTTTTCTCAGACCTGTACTTTTTCAGGCACTATTCAAGACACTAAAGGAGAGCCTATTCCCTACAGTAGTATCTACATTCCAAAATTAGCCACTGGTAAAATGGCAAATATGGATGGTAAATACAAAATGAGTTTACCTTGTGGAAAGTATAAGATTAAGGTGCAATGTTTAGGGTACGAAACCAAATTCTTAGACATAGATGCTTCATCTAACCAAACAAAAACAATTTCGCTTTCTCAAAAATCATTTAGTATTAGAGAGGTTACCGTAAATGCTTCTGATGAAGACCCTGCCTACAATGTAATGCGAAAGGCCGTAGTGATGGCAAAATACTATAAGAAACAAATTGTAGAATATGATGCCAAAATATATGTTCGATTTTTCTTTTTAGCAGATAATATTCCAAAAGTTGCAAAGCTTTTTGCAGAAGAACATGACATTAAACAACTCGAAGCTGGAGACATGTCTGAAACCCTCATACAATATCATTATGAGCGTCCCAATAAAGTAAAAGAAAAAATAATATACACACGAAGCGCAAGTAATGATACCACCAAAGGAAGGTCTCCTTATGTTAATTTTAGTTTTTACAACCTCGGAGGAAACACCATTATTTCTCCTTTAAGCAGAAATGCTTTTACCGTATATAAGTTTGAGCTCATCAGCACCTATATGGAAGGGGAAAACACAGTGAATAAAATAAAAATAATTCCCAGACGAAAGGGAACAGATCTAATGAGTGGATACCTCTACATTAATGATGGCACATGGAATATTAATAGTGTAGATGTAAAGTTTAAACAACAATTTGTAGACATACAATACAAACAAATTTATTCTGAAATTTCTGACAATGCATGGATGCCCATCAGCCATGAAATAAAAGTAAAAGCAAAAGCTATGGGGTTTAAGGGGCATTTTAAGCACCTTGTTTCCATGAGTAACATTAAACTAAAAACAGATCCTGAACTTGATAAAAAAATAAAATCCTTGGTTACGCTACCGGTCACCGAAGAATTTGAAACACAAGAAACTCCAACCAACCCTTCCGCTAAAGTTTCAAAAACCGAGAAAAAAATTCAAGCTTTAATGGATCAAGATAAATTAACTAAAGGTGAAACCATGAAACTTGTTCGTTTGGTGAACAAGCAGGCTAATGAAGAAGCAAAAAAATCACCAAAAGATTCAACCACCTTTGAGTTAACGCGTGACCATCATACAGAATATGCCGACAGTGCATTTGCTGGAAACGATAGTGTTTGGTCAGCAATTAGAGAAATTCCATTATCAGAAGAAGAAAATGTTATTTACCATGTTAGAGATTCACTAACCAGAGTTGAAAATGGGGATACTGTTATTAATAAAGACAGAAGTTTAATCGGTGACCTATTGTTTTTTAATGGAACAATAAAAAGCAAGAACAAAAATTCTAAACTTAAAATACCCGGGTTACTATCCAGGCTAAGCTTAAACTTCAATACTGTTGACGGTTTTTTAGTTCGAAAAACCTTGTTCTCTTATAAAAGAAAGTTCACCAAAGGGAAGTGGTTTAAAATAGAGCCTTCCCTTTTGTATGCTGTTGCGAGAGAAGACTTAATGGGAAAATTTGACTTCACTTCTCAATACAACATGAAAAAACGTGGGCACATTTATTTCTCTGTTGGAAAGATTAATAGTGATTTTAATAACGAAGGACCTATGCCTAATTTTTTTAATAGTCTGGCAACATTATTTTTTACGGAAAACTATAAAAAGCTTTACCAGAAAGAATATGCTCTTCTAGGGCATTCATTTGACCTCAGCAATGGATTAAACTTAAATACCTCCGTTGAATATGCTAATCGAACACAATTGTTCAATAATACAGATTTTAAAATACTTGACTTCCAAAACCAAGATTACACCTCAAATCTTCCAGCAATTGCAGACACAAATGCTTCTGCTTTTATTTTTAACAGTAATAAGGCAATGAACTTAACAGCAACCTTGAGCTACACACCAAAGCAGTATTTTAGGTATAGAAACGATGAAAAAAAGATGTCTCGCTCAAAATACCCAACATTCAACCTTACCTATAAGCATGGGTTTAAAAATGCCGCTGAAAGCCAATCTGACTTTAGTTTTATTGAAGCCTCCATTGCTCAATCAAAAAACATTAATTTGGTAGACCGAGTAAAATACCATGTTGGTGGGGGTAAATTTTTATCCAATAACGCCCTTTACTTTGCCGATTATAAAAGTTTTAATACCCAGCCTTTTTACCTTATCGGTAGATCAAATATTAAATCGTTTAAACTGTTAGATTTTTATACTTATAGTACTAATGATTACTTTTTTGAAGCTCATTTTGCAGTGGAAGATAATTTTTTGTTACTGAAAAACTTGCCGCTATTTAACACCTCATTTATGTCAGAGGGGCTCTATGCTAATTATTTATACACCAATCAACAAGATCATTATTATGAGTTCGGTTATGCCTTAAAAAATGTGTTCTTATTGTTTGACATTGAAACTTTTGTAAGTTTCAAAAACGCAAATTACAACGCAGTTGGTGTTAAGTTAAGCTTAAATTTCATCAACCGAAATACTGATTCTTTTAATTAATCATCGAAAGAATATTTAATCTTAATAATCGTATCTTTTTGAAGATAATGCGTTATAGAAAGAAATGATTATGAAAAAAACATTATTTCTCTGCTTAATAAGCTTATACGCCATTTTTTTTGCCTGTTCACAGACAGAAAATAATACCAACAGTATCATAAGTACGAATCAAGAAAAATGTAACTGGTGCGGAACCTCAGAAGCCCCACAAAATGTTACCTGGAATACAGTTATTCCTCCTAAAGGAGAAGCAGGAGAGAAGCTCATCATCTCAGGAACAGTGTATCTCCCTGATCGTAAAACTCCTGCAAAAGATATTATCGTCTACGTTCATCACACCAACATTAAAGGCCTTTACCCTAAAAAAGGAAATGAAAAAGGAAATGGTAAGTACCACGGATATTTAAGAGGGTGGATGAAAACAGATTCAAACGGTAAATATAAGTTTGAGACCATCCGCCCTGCTCCGTATCACAGTCACGGAGGGGAACCTGCACATATTCATTATAACATTCAAGGTACTGATTATCCTGAATATTGGCTCACTGCTACATGGTTTGCTGATGATCCAAGAATTACAAATGAATATAAAAAAAATGTCAAGAGAAGTGGAGGGTTTTCTAACATTATAGTTTTGACAAAAGATGAAAACAATGTTTTAAGAGGTGAACGAAATATTGTTCTTGAAAAATTTAAATAAGTATGGAACTTTTAGGGGTAGATTCTAAATGCAGTGAATAGTATATACAACTTATCCTAACCCGTTAGTCATTCAACTTCAATACTGCTAAAAATGCTTTTGGTGGTATTTCTACATTCCCAATTTGCTTCATCTTTTTCTTCCCTGCTTTTTGTTTTTCCAGCAACTTACGTTTACGTGAAATATCTCCTCCATAACATTTGGCAGTAACATCTTTACGTAAAGCAGATAATGATTCCCTAGAAATTATTTTGGATCCAATTGCCGCTTGAATGGCAATAGCAAATTGTTGTCTAGGTATCAATTCTCTTAATTTTTTACAGATTTTTTTACCCAATTCGTAAGCATTGTCCTTATGTACTAATGCAGATAAGGCATCAACCATATCTCCATTTAATAAGATGTCCATTTTCACCAATTGAGATTCTCTAAATCCAATTGGATGGTAATCAAACGAAGCATACCCCCTTGAAATGGATTTTAACCTGTCATAAAAATCAAAAACGATTTCAGCTAAGGGTACATTAAAGTTTAATTCTACTCTGTCTGTCGTTAAGTAAACCTGATTTGTTAGTTCACCTCTTTTCTCAATGCATAAACTCATTATTGAACCAACATAATCAGCTTTGGTAATAACAGAAGCTTTAATGTAAGGTTCTTCCATTCTATGAATCATGCTTGGATCTGGAAAATCAATTGGATTATTTACGATAATTGGGGTCTCTTTGTCTCTCGTTAAAAATGCGTGGTATGATACGTTTGGTACCGTGGTAATGACAGTCATGTCAAACTCTCTTTCTAAACGTTCCTGTATAATTTCCATGTGCAACATTCCTAAAAACCCACATCGAAATCCGAACCCTAAGGCTGCAGAAGATTCTGGTTCAAAGGTTAACGAAGCGTCATTTAGCTGAAGCTTCTCCATCGCATCACGCAATTCTTCATATTCATCAGTATCAACTGGGTAGATCCCAGCAAAAACCATTGGTTTAACATCTTCAAACCCTTGAATTGCTTCTGCTGGATTGGCAACGGTAGTAATGGTATCTCCGACCTTTACTTCTTTAGCCACTTTAATTCCAGAAATAATATAACCAACATCTCCTGTTTTAATTACCGGTTTCGGCTCTTGGGTCAATTTCAGCGTCCCTATCTCATCTGCAAAGTATTCTTTATCCGTATTAATAAATTTCACTTTTTCTCCCTTCTTTATTTCTCCGTTTAGTACTTTGAAATAAGCATTAATCCCTCTATATGAATCAAAAACAGAATCAAAAATCAATGCTTGAAAAGGAGCAGTTGGATCACCAACAGGAGCTGGAACTCTTTCTATTACAGCTTTTAAAACCTCTTCAACGCCTAACCCTGTTTTTCCACTTGCCGAAATTATTTCCTCTCTATCACATCCTATCAAGTCCACTATTTGGTCTTTTACTTCTTCAGGCATAGCACTTTGCAAGTCCATTTTATTCATCACCGGAATGATTTCTAAATCATTCTCTATTGCTAAATAGAGGTTAGATATGGTTTGTGCTTGTATTCCTTGGGTTGCATCAACAATTAACAATGCTCCTTCACAAGAAGCTATAGACCTCGAAACTTCATAAGAAAAATCAACGTGACCCGGAGTATCAATTAAATTAAGAATGTAATCCTCTCCTTCGTAATTATACTCCATTTGGATGGCATGGCTCTTAATTGTTATTCCTCGCTCCCTTTCAATGTCCATATCGTCTAAGGTCTGCTCTTGCAAATCTCTGTCAGATATCGTCCCTGTCGTTTGTAATAGCCTATCTGCCAAGGTACTTTTACCATGGTCAATATGGGCGATAATACAAAAGTTTCTAATATTCTTCATGCTTACCAAATAAGGGTACAAACTTACTTTTTTAACTTATGGTTTCCTATAAGCAGTCCATAAAGGTTTAATTGAAAATTAAATTTCGTTTTGACAAAGTTCTCTATTACATTTGCAAATTAAATTTTGTCGGGAATCTCGACCAATAATAATTGTTAAGCTCAAATGAAAGTAACAGAACATTTAAAACAAGCTAAATCACCAATCTTTTCGTTGGAAATTCTTCCTCCATTAAAAGGAAAAGGAATTCAAGCTATTTATGAGGGAATTGATCCTTTGATAGAGTTTGGGCCAGCATTTGTTAATGTTACCTATCACAGAGAGGAGTTTGTTTACAAGAAAAGAGAAAAAGGGTACTTAGAAAAAATTTCCATCAAAAAAAGACCTGGAACCGTTGGTATTTGTGCTGCAATTGTAAACAAATACAAAGTAGATGCTATTCCACATATCATTTGTGGGGGATTTACCAAAGAAGAGACAGAGAACGCCTTAATTGACCTCAACTTTTTAGGAATAGACAATGTTTTGTTGTTGCGAGGTGATCCCATTAAAACTGAACCTGCTTTTGTTCCAGAAGAAGATGGACACCATTATGCTGTGGATTTAGTGAAGCAAGTGGCAGGACTTAACAATGGCGACTACATGGATGAAGATTTACAAAATGCTACTCCAACTAACTTTAGCATTGGTGTTGCGGGATATCCTGAAAAGCATTTTGAGGCTCCAAATATGAAAAACGATTTGAAGTACTTAAAACAAAAAATTGATGCTGGTGCCGAATACATCGTTACTCAATTGTTTTACGACAACGCTAAGTTTAAAGCTTTTGTTGAAATTTGTAGAGAAGAAGGAATCACAGTTCCCATTATTCCTGGAATTAAACCAATATCTACAAAAAAGCAAATTCTTTCATTGCCTAAATTTTTCCATATCGATTTGCCAGATGAATTGGTTGATGCAATTGAAAAGTGTGAAGATAATGATGCCGTAAAACAAGTTGGAATTGATTGGGCCATCAAACAGTCTAAAGATTTACTTGATTTTGGTGTTCCATGTATCCATTACTATACCATGGGGAAATCACTGGCTGTAAGAGAAGTTGTTAAGGCTGTTTTTTAGGCTTTAACCAATAACTTGGCTACATACTTTCCAATAATATCAAACTCCAAATTTACTTTGTCTCCTCCTTTTAAATTATTAAAAGTGGTGTGCTCTTTGGTAAAAGGAATAATACACACCGAGAATTGACCATTTTGAGAATTGACCACCGTTAAACTCACTCCGTTTACTGTGATAGAACCTTTTTCAACGGTGATGTTTCCGTTTTCACTATCATAATCAAAAGTAAAAGTCCAACTTCCGTCTTCTTCTATAACTGAACTGCATACTGCCGTTTGGTCAACATGACCCTGAACAACATGTCCATCAAAACGACCATTGGCAAGCATTGCCCTTTCCAAGTTAACTAAACTGCCTACTACTAAGCTTCCTAAACTTGATTTATCTAATGTCTCTTTAATTGCTGTAACAGTGTATGTCTCTCCATCTATCTTCACAACAGTTAAACAAACACCATTGTGGGCCAAACTTTGATCAACTTTTAATTCACTTGTAAAAGAGCTCTTAATTGAAAAATGAACATTTTCTCCTTGTTTTTCAATTGCGACCACCTCTCCTAATCCTTCTATAATTCCTGTAAACATAACTATGGTTTCGTTGTCCCTTTATTTTTTATTAATGTTATAAAGCCTTTTATTATTCTTGGTTCTATCCCTGATAAACATACTTCGTTAACGGTACAAACATAATAATATGTTCCATCTGCACATTCTTTACCGTTCTCTTGGTTTACTCCTTCCCATAAAATATCAGGATCTGATGTTTGGTAGACCAAGTTACCCCAACGATTAAAAATTTGCATGTCTACCGATTCTACGAATTGATAAGGAAAAGGAACAAATACATCATTGTGTCCATCTTGTCCTGGTGTAAATACATTTGGCAATCGATAAACAAAACAATTTGTCGCTGCTGTTTCATCAGTGTTATAAACACACCCGTTGTTTCCTGCACAAGCTCCATTTGGATTGTCTACGCAAACAGAATCACTAAACAAACTTTCGTTTCCAACAGAATCAAGACCAGTTATTACATAACAACCCACTATCGATAAAACATTATCATGTAAATATGTTGAATCAGTCCCATTAGGGATATTTGCAATTAAGACATACTCTCCATTAAGTGAGTCTTTCTTATATATATTAAATTGTAACACGTCATCTGCACACCCTGGATTCTGATTAATCCAATGCAATTTATTTTGTTGCAATTGACAGTTAACCTCAACACATAAACTTGGCGGACAAGGCTTAATATTATCTTCTGGTTGATCACATTTCTCTTGTGAAAAATTTTCGATTGGATCTATCGTTCCTGGAGAAGAATAACTTCCTATGCTTTTCACTTTATAGCAATAGGTGGTTAAATTTGCCAACCCAGTATCAACATACATGTTGTTCGAGGTAATATCCAACGAATCAAAATTTAACGTAAATGGGTTTTGTCGATAAATAACATGTTGGGTATTTGTCCATGGAACCGCTTCGTTCCATGTTAATGTTAATTCGTTATCGGAAGGCGTTAAGTTTAAATAAACCGAAGACGCAACAGTAGATTGACCCATTAAATCTCTCGTTCCACCTGTCAAGTTATAGATGTCAATACGGTAATAGTACTGAAAATCTAAGGTGTTCAACATGGTGTCTGTATACATGGTGTCATTAATTGTTGCTGTTGAATCAATCAAAATCATATTAGAGGACGTTTGCTCTCCTCTGTAAATCAAATATCGATAAGGTCCAGCCCATTGAATTGTATCATGCTCTGTTGGTTTAGACCATTCTACATAAATGGATCCATTTGTCTGTGATGTTGTATTTACATTAACCCGTGTGATTATAGGAACATCTTTTATTAATTGGTTACACACTTCATCAGAAGCAATGCTTTGTGCCCCATCTGGATAACATGCAACAATCCTGTAACAATAGTCTTCTCCAGGTATTAACCCTAAACCATTATTATTGTCACTAAATGTAGTGTCATTTATTGAACTCGTTGTTGCTATTAATTGAAACCCTGCTGACGGAGGGACTCCTGTTTCACATGGCCCTGGCGTCCATCCTGAAGGCCCCAATCTTCTGTAAATTTTATACCCTGTTACTTGACTACATATTGTTTTATCCCAAATTAAATTTATGTTGTTTGTTTGAACAGTTGCCATCACATTTTTAGGTTTAGGTCCTATTACCAAAATTGTTGTAGTATGAAAATCTGCTAACTCGTAAGGCCCTGCATCAATTCCTTTAATAGATATAAAATAAGGGCTTTTCCTTACATGATTGCATTGAGTTTCCCAATAAAAATTAGCAGAAGTTAGTGTTGCTGGCAAGGTTGTTTGTTGAAATATTGCAGGTGATGTTAAAGAGTAAGGTATTCCTGTTGAGGTTAATGTGACAGCAAAACTTCCTGTTGCACTATAGTTAACATTCAACGTATCTCCAGCAATCACGCAAGTATCTGTAACACCGGTAATATTCGGTGGAGGATCACAGTTAGGAACAACAGTTATTTGCATATCCCTCAGAATACTTCCTATTTTGAATCCATTCCTAAATTCTTCAATTAGTATAGCAACATTGTATTCTCCTGCAATCATAGGCGAATCCCATATTAAGTCACCAGTAAAATTGTCTATCGTAAGAAAATTTGAGGCTTGTGGAAATTGATAACTCGGAATAAATTGCCCTCCTTCTTTTAAACTTTGCTGTATTGTGTAATATAGACTGTCCCCATCAGAATCTACGGCACCAGGATTGTGAACATAAATTGACCCTACACAAGCATTATCTATTGGAGGGTTCAAGAGAACAGGAGAATTGTTTATCCCCATAAATGGGTTTATATATAACTCGGTTTGTAAGTAAAAAACAACATTAACAGAGTTGGGAATGTTAAGGATTCCAGCATTTCTATTCGGATCTTCAACACTTATAATATAAGGAGCAGGGCTTGGCCCTGGATAGGTATGTTCTTCGTAATACACATTCTTTTTAATGTCATTTCCCAATAATAAGTCAAAGACTCTTGGTATGGAATCTAAAGGACTACTGTCTCCCCAACGAATTTCTAATTTTGGCCGATCGGCAGGGCTTGAATCCTTAGTATACGTAGTAACCGTTATCCCATATGTTAACCCAGAAATATGAGTAAACGTAATTTCTCCGGCTCGGTTGTGTGTGGCAAAAGTATTGGCCGAAACCAAAAAAAGTAATATGTACGTGAGTTTCTTTAACATTTAGAACCAATAAAGTTACTACTTTTTGAGCACTTATATCTACCGTTACTAAAATGAAACGGTCCTGTCTGAAAGTAAAGACGTGTTTTGATGGGTTAAGATTGCATTAATAATCAATTATTTGCTGCTCCATATCTTTTGGCAATTCCCTTTCTTCGTACTCTTGCGTTCTTAATTGGGGCTCAAAACCAGCTTTTCTAATCGATTCCTGTATTTCGTCTGCAGTAAAGCGATGTGGTGCTCCAGCCGCAGAAACAACATTTTCTTCAATCATAATTGACCCAAAATCATTTGCCCCAGCGTGCAAACAAGTTTGTGCCGTTTTCTCTCCAACTGTTAGCCAAGAAGCTTGAATGTTTTCAACATTTGGCAACATGATCCTGCTCAATGCAATCATCCGAATATATTCATCGTCTGTCACATTATTAGAGACGCCTTTAACCCTTTTTAATAATGTTCCATCATCCATAAATGGCCAAGGAATAAAAGCTAAAAATCCTTTAGCGTTTTCTGGTTTTTCACTTTGAACTTCACGCAATAACACCAAGTGCTCAAATCTTTCAGCTACTGTTTCAATGTGTCCAAACATCATCGTCCCCGAAGTGGTTATGTTCAATTGATGAGCTGCTCTCATAACATCTAACCATTCTCTCCCAGAACATTTTCCTTTAGAAATTAACCTTCTAACCCTGTCGTTTAATATTTCAGCTCCTGCTCCAGGCAAAGAATCTAACCCGGCTTCTGACAAAGCTTTCAATACTTCGGTATGAGAAATTCCTTCAAGTTTACTTATGTGGGCAATCTCTGGAGGTCCTAAGCAGTGTAGTTTTATGTCTGGAAACATTTCCTTTATTCCCTTAAAAGTATCTACATAAAATTTTAACCCTAAATCTGGATGGTGTCCTCCCTGAAGCAATAATTGATTCCCCCCATATTTGATGGTTTCTTCAATTTTAGTTCGATATTCTTCCATAGAAGTTACATAAGCTTCTTCATGGCCAGGAACTCGAAAGAAATTACAAAATTTGCAATTTGCAATACAGACGTTAGTTGTGTTAAGGTTTCTGTCAATTATCCACGTTACTTTATCGTGGTTTTTTGCTTGTTTTTTAAGCTCATTCCCTACAAACATTAACTCCGCAGTTGAGGCATTATGAAATAAAAATTCGCCTTCAGCTGCATTTAAAAACTCTCGATTTAATGCTCTTTTTAATAATGTATCTACTTGCATTAGCGTGTATTTAGATTATCCTTTATTATTCTTAAATTCGCTTTTTCAAAAATACTACAAAAAACAACCATGGATATAAAAAAAGGGAGCAAATTAGGAGCAAATGATAATGCGGTTTATTTAATCACATCAGAAAAAGAAATACCCACAAAAGTTTTTTCTAAAGAAGAGATAAGCTACATCAAAAAAGAAATAAAGGCAGAGCAAAAACAAATTGAAATTAATCGTTTATCGCGTATCTTTTACATTATTGTTTTAGAAAAGGGTGCCGATTATAAAGCCTATGAAAAGGCCAGGATAGCTGGTAGTGATTTGACTGCATCGCTTAATAAAGCAAAAATA